>NZ_JAGRRB010000014.1:0-156617 GCF_018223925.1 Klebsiella sp. 10 | reverse complement strand
TCAAATCCGGCCCCCGCAACCAATCAAATTTGACAAAGTGAAGCAGTACGGTGACGCGGGGTGGAGCAGCCTGGTAGCTCGTCGGGCTCATAACCCGAAGGTCGTCGGTTCAAATCCGGCCCCCGCAACCAACATTACAAACACCCTCAAGGGTGTTTTTTTGTTTCTGCCGCCGGCAAAACCTCTGCCGAAAACGGGAACGGCCATTGCCGCCCCCATCTCCTGCTTACCCCTTCGGTAACACAATATTGCTTGCCGCCAGCATGCCCATGCGATGGTACATCGCGCAGGCCGCCTCGACGATCGGCATCGCCAGCGCCGCGCCGCTGCCTTCTCCCAGACGCATGCCCATATTGAGATACGGTTCGAGGCCCAGGTGCGCCAACGCGATACGCGCCCCCTTCTCCGCCGAATAGTGGGACGGGATCAGATACGGTTTCACCTCCGGCGCTATCTGACACGCCGCCAGCGCCGCCGCGTAGGAGAGAAAGCCATCCAGCACCACCGGCAGCCCACAGGACGCCGCCCCCAGCATGACACCGGTCATCCCCAGCAGATCGAAACCACCGACTTTGCTCAGCACATCGAGGCCATCATTCGGGTCGGGCTGATTGACGGCGATAGCCCGCCGCACCACCTCCACCTTGTTGCCAACCTTCGCCAGCGGCAGATTGGCGCCAATCCCGACCACCTCCTGCGCATCGCTGCCGGTCAGGACGCTGACGATCGCTGCCGCCGGCGTGGTATTGGCCATCCCCAGTTCGCCGACGCCAAACAGGGTAACGCCCTCCTGGGCCAGCGCGCGGGTGTAGCGCATCACCTCCAGCAACAGCTCCTGCCCCTGCTCACGGCTCATCGCCGGACCGCGGGCAATATTGCCGCAGCCCCGCGCCACCCGCATATTCACCACGCCGGGGAGCGGTTCGCTATCGATACCGACATCAATTACATGCACTTTCGCCCCGGCCTGGGCGGCGAGCACGCAGACGCCGGTGGTGCCGCGGGTCATATTTGCCGCCTGGATGGCGGTGACCGCCTTCGGCGAAATCGCCACCCCTTCGTCCCACACTCCATGGTCGGCGCACATCACCAGCAAGGCCTTTTTCGCCACCTGCGGCTGGCCGCCCAGGCCGGGCATTCCCGCCAGCTGCACCGCCAGCGCCTCCAGACGCCCGAGGCTGCCGGGGGGCTTGAGTAAGCCGTCGATGTGTTGCTGTGCCCGCGCCATGGCGTCGGCGTCCGGCGCGGGGATCGCCCGCAGAACCGTGTTTAAATTTTGCATACAGAATCCCTGCCAGGGCTGGCCCGGTCAGCCAGCGATTGAGTTATTTGATTTTGACGCCGATGCCGGAAACCACCAGCCAGACCGCATCCGCCGCGGCCGCCAGGCGCTGATTGACCCGCCCGGCAATATCGCGAAAATGCCGCGCCAGGCGGTTCTCCGGCACAATACCCATCCCCACCTCGTTGGTCACCAGCACGACGTGCGCCGGACAGCGCTGACAGGCGGCAATCAGCACGCCAATTTCGTCATCAATAGCCCGTTCCATGGCGGCGTAATCCCAGCCGTCGGGGTCGCTGTCGCCGCCGAGCGCGAACAGCAGGTTGGTGACCATGGTGGTGATGCATTCCAGCAAAATCGCCTCCGCTGGGGCGATAGCCGGGGTGATCAGTTCATCAAGCTGCTGCCAGCGCTCGGCGGTGCGCCAGTGGGAGGGCCTGCCGTCGCGATGATGCTGGATCCTTGCGGCCATCTCGTCGTCAAAGATTTGCGAGGTGGCGATATATAACACCTGCGGCGCATCGGCAATCAGCGCCTCGGCATGGCGACTTTTGCCGCTGCGCGCGCCGCCGGTAACCAGAGTCAGCATAGGGGCTCCTGATGTTGGCGCATGATGGCGTAAATTTTATCGATGGCGATATGTTCGCGCATGGCCTCGGCCAGCCGATCAAACTGGCGGGTTTTATAGCGGGCATACTCCAGGGCGCTGTCCAGCGGCGCCAGCCCTTTGCGCTGGCGCAGGCCGTTGAGCAGCGCCCGGGTAAAGGCATCGCTGTCGAACAGGCCATGGAGATAGGTGCCGAACGCCAGGCCGTCGTCGCTTATCGCCCCGTCGTCTACTGCCTGCCCCGCTTTATGCAGTTGCAGCAGGGGCGGGCAGCCTGCCTCGCGGCGCGTCTCGCCCATATGAATTTCGTAGCCACTGACGCGCAGCCCCGCCGCGTCGGCTAACCAATCCGGGAGCGCAGACCCCAGGGTCGCCTGCACCTGGGTGGTGGTTTTGTGCTGGGCGAAGTGGGTCACGGTCTTCAGCACCCCCAGCCCGGGCTGGGCGCCAAGGCCAGACTCCACCTCATCGATAATGGTTTCGCCCAGCATCTGATAGCCGCCGCAGATCCCCAGCAGCGGCACCTTGCGCTGCCGGGCCTGCTCGACCGCGTGCGCCATGCCGCTCTCGCGCAGCCAGCACAGATCGCCGAGGGTATTTTTACTGCCCGGGAGAATGACCAGGTCGGCGTCGGCCAGCGCCTGCGGATCGCGGACATAGCGCACCCGGACGTCTGGCTGCGCCGCCAGGGCGTTAAAGTCGGTAAAATTGGCAATATGCGGCAGGTGAACCACGGCGATGTCGATATCGCGCCGGTCGGTGCGATGGTATTTCCCGGCCTGCAGCGCGACGCCGTCCTCATCCTCGAGATCCACGTCAAGCCATGGCATAACGCCCAGCACCGGCACCCCGGTCAACGCCTCGATTTGCTCTATCCCGGAGCGCAGGAGCGCCACATCGCCGCGGAATTTATTGATGATCACCCCTTTCACCCGCGTCCGCTCCTGAGGCTGCAGCAGCGCCAGCGTGCCGTAAATCGCGGCAAACACCCCGCCGCGGTCGATATCGGCCACCAGGATCACCGGGCATTGCGCCATCTCGGCCATGCCCATATTGACGATATCGCGGTCGCGCAGGTTAATCTCCGCCGGACTGCCGGCGCCTTCCAGCACCAGCGCCTCATACTCTCCGGCCAGGCTCTGGTAGACCGCGAGGATCTGCTCGCGCAGGCGCGGCTTGTACTGGTGATAGCTCACCGCATCCATGCTGGTCGCCACCTGCCCCATCAGCACCACCTGCGCCTGACGGTCGCTGGTGGGCTTGAGCAAAATCGGATTCATGCGGACATCCGGCGCGATCCCGGCCGCTTCGGCCTGGAAAATCTGCGCCCGGCCCATCTCTTTGCCATCCGGCGTAATGCCGGAGTTCAGCGCCATATTCTGTGATTTAAACGGCGCGGTACGCAGCCCATCCTGATGAAAAATGCGGCACAATCCCGCCACCAGCACGCTTTTCCCAACGTCGGAAGCCGTGCCCTGCAACATCACTGCCAGCGTCATGACGCCTCCTTTATCGCGCCTATCGCGTTGTTGTGCATCCGCTGAAAAAACTCCGCCTCGGTTTTACACAGCGGCAGCCCCAGTTCGCTATGAAGTTTCACCAGCCACGGCTGCGTCAATCCCGCCCTGTCCATCGTCTCCGCGCAGGCAAATACCTCGCCGGGATCCCCCGCGGCCAGTACTTCGCCGTGACGCAGCACGTAAACGGCGTCGCTCACCTCATAGATCAGATCGATATCGTGGCTGGAGATCACCACCCGCCGCCCCTGCCCGACAATGCGGCGGATGATGGCGATCATCTGCGCCCGCCCGCGTGGATCGAGGCCCGCGGTGGGCTCGTCAAGCAGCAGGTAGCGCGCCTGCAGCACCAGCGCCCCGGCGATTGCCACCCGTTTTTTCTGCCCATGGCTGAGGCACTGGATCGGCTGCTGGCGAAACCCCTGGGCATCGACGAGGGTCAACGCCTCATCCACCCGGCGGGCGATCTCCTCTTCCGCCACCCCGAGGTTACGCAGACTAAAAGCGATATCGCTGTCGATATCGGTATAGAATATTTGCTGGTCCGGATCCTGAAATACCGTCGCCACCTGCTGGCGCAGCGCCAGCAGACCGCGCTTGCTGTAATTCAGCGCCTCTCCCTGCCACAGCACCGCCCCCTGCTGCGGGCGCAGCAGGCCGCTCAGGTTCATAAACAGCGTCGACTTTCCGCAGCCGTTGGCCCCCACCAGGCCGGTCACCGCATGGCGGGAAAAATCCAGCGTCAGCCCTTTAAGTACCGGCTCATCCTGATAGCGAAACCAGAGATCGGTTGTGGCAAGCATACTTATCCTTAGAGGTGAAAATCACCCTGGTACAATTTGATATCCAGCGCCGTGCTCATCTGCTGATAGCGCAGGAGGACGCGGGTGAACAGCAGTCCCACCAGCATCGCCAGCGAGCGATAGCCCTGCGGCACGCTACCATAGCCAAAACGCAGGGTTTGCGCGCGGTGAATCGCCATCGCCTCGTCCAACAGAATAAAAATGAAGCGCCAGGTCAGCAGGATCTGCTCCGTCAACAGCCGCGGTACGCGACCGCGCTTGAGCAAGATAATCAACTGTGGGAAAGGCAGATTAAGCACCAGCCAGAGCGTGGCCGCCATCGCTGCCAGGCTGCGCCAGAAGGTCTCCCCGGCCACGGCCAGCCCCGGAGCGGAAATCCCTATCGAGAAAGCGCCCAACCGAAAGCTCGCTAACAGCATCTGCGGGTCGCGGCTGACGCTGAACAGAATGGTCAGCACGCCGACCAGCAAAAAGCCAAAGGGTAGCGCCATCCAGCGGCACCAGCGCCAGAATGAGACCCGCAGCAGCCAGCAGGTCAGCGCGGCGGTCAGCGCCAGCGTCAGCGCCTGGCCCCACGCCGGCAGCGTAAAGGCCAGCGCCATCAGCAGTAGCCAGAGCAGAAACTTACGCTCTGGCGCCACCTGCAACCAGCGGCTCTGGTAGCTGAGTCGGTCAAACCCGGTCATCACGGCGCTGTCTGCCCCTCGCATATCCGAGAATGTAAAAAATCACCGCCGCGCCCAGCGAGCCCTGCAGGGTAAACAGCAGGCTCTCAATCTCGCCGCTCGCCGGTTCATATAGCGGCTGGAACCAGGGTTGATAATCCGGCGCCACCACCTGGATCTGGCTCTCCGCTTCGCCGTCCGAGCCGCCAAACTCGCCGCCGTGGTTAATAAAAAATGGCAGGATCATCAGGGCGGCCACCATCGCCAACAGGATCAGGGGTTTTTTCATATTAATGTCCCTCCGCGGCGATCAGCCGCCGTTTGGTTAGCTGATCGTAGATCATCACGGTGAGCAAGCCTTCCGCGATGGCGATCGGGATCTGCGTCAGGCAGAAGATGCCCATAAACTTGGCGATCGATCCACCTGCCCCGGTTGCCGGATCGGGAAAGGCCACCCCGAGCTGGACGGAGGTGACAAAGTAGGTCATCAGATCCGCCAGCATGGCGCAGAGAAAGACCCCGACATCGCGACGGATCCCCGCCCGACAGGCCAGCTTCCACACCAGATAGCCGACCATCGGGCCGATCACCGCCATCGACATCCCGTTGGCGCCAAGGGTGGTCAGGCCGCCATGCGCCAGCAGCAGCGCCTGGAACAGCAGAACGATCGCCCCCAGCACCGCCACCACGCCCGGCCCGAAGAGGATCACCGCCAGACCGACGCCGGTCGGATGCGAGCAGCTGCCGGTCACCGACGGGATCTTCAGCGCCGAAAGAACAAAAATAAACGCCCCGCAGAGGGCCAGCAGCACCTTCTGATTGCTCTCTTCCTGAACGATACGCCGCAGGCGCACCAGGCCGTACCACAGGCAGGGTAAAAACAGCAGCCACCACGCCAGCGCCCACATCGGCGGCAAAAAGCCCTCCATGATATGCATGGCGAACGCCTCCTGCGGGACGATGATCAGCAGAACAGCGGCCGCCAGCCCCCCATACGAAAGCTGCTTCAGCGATTTCACCTGATTCATTACGCCTCCTCCCACTGTTTGTTAACCAGAATGGTCGAGAAATAGGGCAGCGGCTGGTCATCGCTGACCTCGCGCAGACGGCGCCAGCACTGCTCGCCCGGCAGGGTGGCCTCTGACATCATCAGCGCCGCATCCAGCAGCCCCGCCTGCGCCAGCAGCGCCTTAATGCGGGCGAAGCGGCCGTAGACTTTCATCAGCACCAGACTGTCATGCTGGCGCAGCGCCGCGGCAATGTCCGCTTCCGGCGCGGTGCAGGAGATGACCGCCAGCGACTGCTGCTCCATGGCCAGCGGGGTTTTCGCCCGTGCGGCAATGGCGGCGAAGGAGGTAACGCCAGGGACAATCTCCAGCCACTCCGGGCAGCCAATCCGCTGCAGCAGAAAGACCCAGGTGCTGAACAACATGGCGTCGCCGAGGGTGATAAACCCGACCTGCCTGCCCGCCGCCACCTCCTGGGCCAGCGCCGCGGCAACGTCGTTCCACACCGCCTCTTTTTCCGCACTGTCGGCGCTCATCGGAAAATGGCAGCAGCGGACCTCCGTGTGTGCGCCCAGGTACTCGCGTACGATGGAGAGCGCCAGGCTGTCGCCGCCTTTGCGGCCGGCTGGCGCATACAGCACATCCAGCTGGCCGAGGATCCGCGCCGCACGCACGGTGATCAGATCGGCCGCCCCCGGCCCGCTGCTCAGGGCGTATAGTTTGCCGCTCATGCTGCTTTCTCCATCGTGTCGTTCAGCGCCTGCTGCAGATGGGCGACAAACATCGCCCGCACCGCCGGATTCTCCCCTAACCCGTTAAGCCATGGCGTGGCGGGGATACCGGCGGCATTGAAGCGGGTTTTCCACGAATCGTCTTCGTCGGAGGCCATATCATTAATGGCATGATCGCCGGCCACCAGCATCAGCGGCATCAGATGCACGCCGGTCACGCCCTGGCGGGAGAGTTCGTTAATGACGATGTCCACTTCGGGATAGCTTTCCACCGCCCCCACCCGCGCCGGAAAACCCTGCACCGCCATCATATGATCCAGACAGGCGTAGGCCGCGAAGGCGTGGTGGCTGGCGCCGTGCCCCATAAACACCACTCGCTCCGTCGCCGCCAGCGGCGGCATCTGCTGGCGCAGGGCCTGCATCAGCTGCACATAATCGCCATGACCGCTCAACAGCGGCGCGCCCAGCGTCAGACGCTGAAAGCGCGGGCGCATGCTCTGCACTTCGCGAACGATCTTCTCGTACTCGTCGCCGTTGATAATGTGCAGGGACTGGATAGCCACATCCTGGTATCCCTGCTCGGCCAGCTTTTGCAGAGCCTGCAGCGGAGTATCGATATGAATACCATCGCGCTGCTGCAGTTTGCGAATAATCATCCCCGAGGTGAAGGCGCGGAACAGCGTGCGGTCCGGGCAGCTGGCGGCCAGATCGCGCTCGCAGGCGGCGATGTTCTTCTCGCGGGTGTCGTGATAGCTGGTGCCAAAGCTCACCACCAGAAGTGCTTTTTTCATATCCTCTTCCTCAAGTCGCCGACAGCCAGCGCGTCAGCCGCGCAGTGAAATCGGCCTGGCTTTGCAGTAGTTCATCGCCCGTCACCAGCGGCGCCGGACGGGTAATGACGATGCAGGGGATCCCCGCATCAAGACAGGGTTGTACTTTTTCCTGATAGCCTCCTTCCGCCCCCGAGGCTTTCGTCACCACAACATCGGCCCGGCACTGGCGATAAAAGGCGGCGTTAAATTCGGCGCTGAACGGCCCGCAGAGGGCGAAGATCTCCCCGACGCCAAACCCCAGATCGCTACAGTGCTGAACCACCTCCGGCACCGGCAGCACCCGGGCGAGCAGCGTTTTCTCCGCCAGTCCCGCCCGCCAGGCCGCCAGATCTTTGCTGCCGGTGGTCAGCAGGATCCGCTCGCCGAGGCGACGAGCCACCGCGCAGGCCTCGTTCAGATCGCCGACCACGTGAAGTAGCGGATGGCGCAGATCGCTCAGCTGCTCCGGCCTTTGATAGCGGCTGAGCAGAACCCCGACGCTATCGCAGGCGCGCACAATATTCTGGCTGACCACCTCGGCGTAGGGGTGAGAGGCATCGATCACCCAGCGGGTGCGCTGCGCTCTGAGCCACTCCGCCATCTGCTGCCACTCCATACGCCCGCAGCGTATCTGCCCGCGGATATCGCCGGCCAGCCGCTCGCCGGTAGGGGTCGCCACCGACAGGGTGTAGCGCACGTCGGCGGCGTCCAGCTGCTGGCAGATCGCCCGCGCATCGCTGGTGCCCCCGATAACCAGCACGTCGCCGTGATTCACAGCGCGTAGCCTCGCGGGGTGATCATCAGGCCGTTGTCGATGTAAGTCGCTTTGTTGCCAACGATCACCAGACTGGTCATATCCACAGGGGAAAAATCCATCTCCCCGAGGGTGGTCAGCCATTTCTCCTGCTTTTTGCGTCCGGCGGATTTGACTACGCCGACCGGCGTATCTGCGCTTTTACTGGCCGCCAGCAGCGCAAAGGCGCGCGCCAGATGTCCTTCGCGGCCGCGGCTGCGGGGGTTGTAGAAACAGATAACGAAGTCCGCTTCCCCGGCGGCGACTATGCGTTTTTCAATCACCGGCCAGGGCGTCAGCAGATCGCTAAGGCTGATATGGCAGAAATCATGCATCAGCGGCGCGCCGAGCAGCGAGGCGGCGGCGATACTGGCCGTCATCCCTGGGATCAGACGGACCTCAATGTCCAGCTGCTGCTTATTAACCAGCTCCAGCACCAGCCCCGCCATGCCGTAGATGCCGGCGTCGCCGCTGCTGATCAGCGCAACGTTGTGCCCGGCCTGCGCCAGCTCGATGGCCGCCTGGCAGCGCTCAATCTCTTTGCACATGCCGGTTTTGATCACCTGCTTGTCGCCGGTAAAGGCTTTTACCAGGTGGGTGTAGGTCTTGTAGCCCACCACGATCTCTGCCGCCTGCAGGGCCTCCACGGCTTCCATGGTCATCATCGCCTGCGAGCCAGGGCCAATTCCGATTACGCTTAACATCAGTGTGTTACTCCCAAAGTAATGGTCACGCCCTGCTCACGCAGGGTTTCGCCGGACAGGTTTCCCTGACTCAGCAGCCAGGCCACCGGGCCGGAGACGCTGCCGACGCCGACCGTCTCCCGGACAAAAGACGAGGCCGGAAAGCGGTGCTCGTGCTCGCGCAGCGCCTCGGCGCTGAAGGTTTCGAACGGCACCCGGCAGCGGTGAGCCAGCTGGCGCAACCCCGGCTCGTTTGCCTTCAGGCTCACGCTGCCGATCGCTTTCAGCGCCAGCGGGTCAAGACGCTGAGCGGCAAGCTGGCGATCCAGCAACGTACTGAGCAGCGCGCAGGGGGTGTCGCGCCGACAGCCGATCCCCGCCACCACCCGCTGGGGCACCAGCTTCCAGTGAGGCACCGGCAGCGGCGGCAGCGACCGGCGCAGGGTGACGCAGATCAGCGCGTCGAGCGCCGGCAAGCGCGCCAGGTCGCTTACCGGGATAAACCCGCGCCGGTCGCAGCGGCTTAGCGCCCCGGTGAATTCGCCGTCGCACCACAGCCCCACCCGCTTACCGCTCACCAGCATCTGGTTAACGGTTTTCACCGCCGCGCGAAAATCGGTCATCCGGGCGTTCAGCTGGAAGGCCAGCGTGTCGAGGGCGGCCAGCTCGTTGACGTCGGTGGCGGTGGTGATCACCGGGTCGGCGTCGAGCATCCCGGCGAGATAGCGGGTCAGCGCATTGGCCCCCCCGGCATGGCCGGAGAGCAAGCTGATGACGTGCCGGGCGCGCTCATCAATCACCACCACCGCCGGGTCGCTGAGCTTGTCATTCACCAGCGGGGCCAGCACCCGCACGGCAATCCCGGTGGCGCCGATAAAAATCAGCGCCGAGAAGCTGCTGAACGCCTCGCGGGCAGCGCTGGCAAAGCCGCCGTTGAAGGGGATAAACCCCTCTTCCTGCAGCGCTTCGCTGGTGTAACAGGTAAGCGGCAGCATGGCCGCCAGCCGTTTTGCCAGCCGCACGCCGCCGGGCGTCAGGCAAAACAGGGCAATGGATTCAGGCTTTACGGTATTCATGGCTAAAATCCGCTGCGTACAGTTTTGAGTAGTGATACTCATCGCCGAGGAAGGGGCCGACCAGGATCAGCGCCGTTTTGCGGATCCCGGCGTCGCGTACTTTGTCGCCGATGTCCGCGAGGGTACCGCGGACGGTCTGGCTTTCCGGCCAGGTGGCCTTGTAGATCACCGCGACCGGGGTGGTCGCGGGGTAGCCGCCCTCCACCAGCCGCTCCGCCACCCGGTGAATACGTTGCACCGACAGGTAAATCGCCATCGAGGTTTGATGGCTGGCAAAGGCTTCCAGCTGTTCGCGCGCGGGAACCGGCGTGCGCCCTTCCAGACGGGTAATAATCAGACTCTGCGAGACTTCGGGTACCGTGTACTCCACCCCCAGCTCCGCCGCCGCGCCGAGGAAAGCGCTGACGCCCGGCACCACCTGCCAGCGGATCCCGCGGCGGGTCAGCTCTTCGCCCTGCTCGCGCACCGAGCCATATAGCGAGACGTCGCCCGTCTGCAGACGCACCACCGTTTTTCCCGCCTTCACCCCCGCCTCCATCAGGTCGAGGATCTGCTCCAGATGCAGCGCGGCGCTGTCGTGGCACTCCGCCTGTGGCGGACAGTAGGCCAGTAGCTCGGTGTTGATCAGCGACCCGGCGTAGATCACTACCTGCGCCTGCTGTAGCAGACGGTAGCCTTTGAGAGTAATCAGTTCGCGATCGCCTGGACCGGCGCCGACGAACCACACGCAATGGGGATCAAAAGTCTCAGCCATGGTTTTCTTCCTTCTGACAGGCGATGACAAAAACGGGATTATGGGGTTTGAAGTAGTGGCCGCTGCCCAGGGTAGCCAGGGTGGAGACCGCCAGCTGCTGGCAGTCCACCTCGTGGATGCCGCTCTGCCGCAGGTGCGCCAGAGCGCTATGAAGGTTTTCCTGCAAAATAAAAGTCATCACCAGCCGGCCGCCGGGATGCAGCTGCGCCAGCGACCAGTCGATCAGCGCCGTCAGGTGGCCGCCGCTGCCCCCCATAAAGATCGCGTCGGCTTTGTCGGCGACCGCCAGCGGCGCAACGCCCGCCACGATAGCGATGTTGTTGCAGCCAAAGCGCTGCCGGTTCTCCGCCAGCAGGCGCAGCGCGTCGGCCTGACGCTCAATCGCCGTCACCCGCAGCGCCGGGTTCTGTAGAGCAGCCTCAATGCTGACGCTGCCGGTGCCCGCGCCGATATCAATCAGATGGCGCGCCCGGTGCAGCTCCAGCTTCGCCAGCGCCAGCGCGCGCACGGCCTCTTTGGTCATCGGCACCTGGGCGCCGCGCAAAAACAGCTCATCTTTCATCGAGGATCACCACCGCATTCATCTCATATTCGTCCTCCACGGCGCTGACCGGCAGCCAGTGGATCCGCTCGTTTTCCATCGCCAGGTTCTCGCCTATCACCATCCAGCGATGGCCTTTGCCGCGGGCCATCAGCTGGGCGGCTATCTCCCGCGGTCCGCAGCGGCCGTCGGTCACCATGGCGACTTTCCGGTGGGCGGCCAGAGCATCGAAGCTCACCGCCCGGCCATGGCTGCTGGTCAGCCACATATCGTTCATGTCGATGCCCGCCCGGGCGCAGAGGTACTGCACCGCGCTGATGCCGGGGATCACCTGCACTCGTTCCCGGCCAAAATGGGCAATCAGTCGGGTGCCAATGCCATAGAACAGCGGGTCGCCAGAGGCCAGCACCACGACGCGGCGACCGGTACGGGCCTCAATCCACGCCAGCAGCGCCGGCATATCGGCCCCCAGCGCGAAGCGCTCGCCGGCGAAGTCGGGAAACTGCTGGAGATGGCGGCTGCCGCCCACCAGCGCCTCAGCGGCGGCGATTGCCTCGCGCGCGGCCGGGATCAGCCACTGCAGCCCCGCCGGGCCCATTCCCACGACCGTCAACATGTCAGCTCCCGGGCAATTGCCGCCAGCGGACGGCTGCTGCCCAGTACCTGGTTATCAAAAGAAAACAGAACCGCGTCGCAGGTGGGCGGTTGCTGAGTGAAGCGCAGCATCTCAAGAACACGCTGGCAGATTCGCTCAGCCAGATGGTTATAGAGGCGCTGGAATCCCCAGGCGTCGATATGCTCCATTGCCGCTTCGGTAGTGTCGCACTCGCTGACCAGCTTCAGCAGCGGCAGCGGCGCGCCAAGCAGCGCCAGATGAGCGACGAGAGTTTCCATCCGCGCATCGGCGATATGGCTGTGGGTATGAAAGATCCCGGCGGCGATTTTGATCAGTTTGCCGGGATGGCCAATGAGCACAATCTGGCGGAAACCGAGCCGAACCGCCTCTTCAATCATGTAGCCGACGAAGTTGCTCATGGTGACCACCATCTGCGGGTCGATGCCCATCTGCTCGCGGACAAAGCGCTCACCGTGGTTGCCCGGCACCAGCACCACGCGCTCCAGCCCGGCGGCGCGTTTTATCTCCAGCTCGAGGGAGAGCGAGCGCTTCCAGCTCTCTTCCGACATCGGGGTAACGATCCCCGTGGTGCCGATAATCGAGATGCCGCCGAGGATCCCCAGCCGGGCGTTATAGGTTTTTTGCGCGCGAAGCGCGCCTTCCGGGGCAAAAATCTCCACCTGCGCGCCGCGGGTAGGACCTATCGCTTCGCGCACGGCGGTCTCGATGGTGTGCCGCGGAGTGCGGTTTATCGCCGGGCTGCCTGTCGGCAGGCCGATCCCTTTGCGGGTCACCGTGCCGATACCCTCCCCGCCCTGCAGGCTAATCTCTCCGCTGTCATTGAGGGTGACCCGGGCAAAAATCAGCATGCCGTGGGTGGCGTCGACATCATCGCCGCCGTCTTTACGGATCGCGGCGACCGCCTGCTGCCCTTCGACGTGCGGGGACTCAACGTTCAGGCACAGGGTGACGCCGGAGGGGGTGACGATCGAGACCTGATGAATCAGATGCTGGCGCATCACCATCAGCGCCGCCACTTTTGCCGCCGCTGTGGCGCAGGAGCCGGTGGTGTAGCCCTTGCGCAGCGCTTTGCCGTGATGCCACACCGGGGCGTCAAAGGTCTGATCGCTCATTGCGCCTCCCGTAGGTGGTAAAGCAGAGCGTTCACAATCGCTGCCGCCACGTTGCTTCCCCCTTTGCGGCCGAGCGCGGCGATGGCCGGCAGGCCGCTCTCGCTGAGCGCCGCTTTCGACTCCGCCGCGCCGACGAACCCGACCGGCACCCCCACCACGCCGCCGATGGCGGTCTCGCGATGTTCCAGCAGGCGAAACAGCGCGGTTGGCGCATTGCCGAAGACGAACACTTTCTCCCCGGGCTCCTGCACCGCAATATCCACCGCCGCCATCGAGCGGGTCATCCCCCGGCTTTGCGCCTCGCGCACCACCCGCGGGTCGCTGATATAGCAGCGGCATTCGCCGCCAAAGCGGGCCAGCAGGGTTTTGTTGATCCCGGACAGCGCCATGGTGGTATCGGTATACAGCGTGCAGGGCCGGCTCAAGGCCTCACTCAGCGCGATCAGGGCATCCGGAGAAAACCACAGAATATCCAGCCAGTCGAAGTCAGCGGTGGTGTGGATCACCCGCTTGATAATCGCCTCGTGCAGCGGGCTGGCGAAACGGTAGTCCGGTCGCGTTTCGGCGATGATCTCGCTGATGATGTCGAAGCTTTTCGCCTCGATCGCCTGCGGTTGTTGGATGTACTGCATCAGGTTCTCCTCAGGCCGCGCCGACCAGCCAGTAGCGCACGCCGATAAACAGCGCCAGCGCCAGGCTTGACGCCACCCACATTAATCGAATGGTTCGGGAAATATCGTCCACCGCGATGTCGCGGACGGCGTCGCCTATCCAGGGCTTTTCAACGCGCTGGCCGAAGTAATCGTTCGGGCCGCCAAGGCGGATCCCCAGCGCGCCGGCGACGGTCGCTTCCGGCCAGGCGCAGTTAGGACTGCTGTGCTGATAGCGATCGCGCCAGCCCGTACGCAGCGCCCGAGCGCCATCTTCCCGGCATAGCACCGCGGCAAGGCTGAGCAGCAGCCAGCTCAGCCGGGCGGGAAGGAAGTTGGCTACATCATCAAGACGAGCGCTGACCATGCCGATCGCCCGGTATTTTTCGTGTTTATAGCCGACCATGGAATCGAGGGTGTTGACCGCTTTATAGGCCATGGCCAGCGGCGCGCCGCCGAGGAGCAGGAAAAAGAGCGGCGCGATAATGCCATCCACCGTGTTCTCCGCCACGGTCTCCACCACCGCACGGTTGATCTGCGCTGGCTGGAGCTGAGAGGTATCGCGCCCGACAATCCAGGAGAGCTTATGCCGGCTTTCGGCGAGATCTCCGGCCTGCAGCGGCCGGGCCACCGCCATCGCCGACTGTGCCAGACAGCGTCCCGCCAGCGCGGTGAAGATCATCCACACTTCCACCAGCCATCCAAGCCAGGGGTGGATCCCGTGCGCCAGCGCCAGTACGCCCCAGGCCACGCCCCATGTCAGGCCGATAACCACCAGCCACATCACCCCGCCGCCGATGCGCAGCGCCCGGTCGCTATGGCAGATGCGTCGCACTACACGCTGGCTGACGGCGATCAGGCGACCTATCCAGCGCACCGGATGCGGCCAGTGCGGCGGATCGCCAATGACGACATCAAGTATCCAGGCTACACACCAGGCGAGAAGGGTCATAGCGCCCTCCTTGCTGCCCGCAACCAGTGGTTGAGCATGGTGGGACGCTGGGCAAAATGGACATGGAGATAGCTGGCAAAGGCGCTGCCGGACTGCCATCCTCCCTGCCACTGCTGGAGCGTCTTACCGTCTCGCTGTTTACGGCAGGCCAGTACGGCGGGGGTGGCGGGAGAAAAATCGGAGTAATGAAATTCATGGCCGCGCAGCCACTCGCCAGGGGCTGCCAGCAGCGTCTGCTGCTGCGCCTGCGCTTCGCAGTAGCCGAACCGGGTCAGACGCGTCCCCATTCGGCTGTGTCCGGGAATAATATCCGCCATCGTGTAGCGCTCGCCGCTGGTGACTTCCAGGGTCGTGCCCAGGTACATCAGGCCGCCGCACTCGGCGTAGATCGCCACCCCGCGCCGGTGCGCCGCGCGAAGCTGTGTCAGCATCTCGTGGTTAGCGGATAGCCCGGCCGCATGCAGCTCCGGATAGCCGCCGCCGAGCCAGATCATCTGGCAGGCCGGCAGCTGGCGATCGCGTAGTGGGCTAAAGCGCACCATCTTCACGCCGCAGCGCGCCAGCAGCGCCAGGTTATCGGGGTAATAAAAATTGAAGGCCTCATCGTCGGCGAGGGCCAGCGTCAGTCCTTCGCCGGCATCGGCGGCAAGCTGTTCTCCCCACTCGCCGATCGGCATGGCGGCCAGTTCGCTGAGGGCCAGCAGCCGGTCTATGTCGAGAGTGCGCCCCAGCAGGCTGGCAAAATCCCGCCATGCCTGCTGATTGACCACCGACTCGCGGGCGGTCACCAGTCCCAGATGTCGTTCAGGCAGCGCCACGCCTTCCACGCGCGGCACATAGCCGAGCACTGGCACCTGACAGTAGCGCTCAATGGCGCTTTTCAGCAGCTGGAAGTGCGCGTCGCTGTTGACCCGATTGACGATAACGCCAGCGATGTCGAGAGCCGGATCAAAATGTTGAAAACCCATCACCGTGGCGGCGATGGAGGTCGACACCGCTTTGCCATCCACCAGCAAAATCACCGGGCAGCCAAGCTGCTTAGCCATTGCCGCGCTGCTGCAGTAGTTGGGGTCGGTGCCGTAGCCGTCATACAGGCCCATCACCCCTTCGATAACCGCGATATCGGCCTGCTGTAGCTGTTCGGTAAACAGCGCGTTGAGTATCGGGGCGGGAAGCATAAAGCTGTCGAGATTGCGGGAAGCGATGCCGCTGATGGCGGTGTGCCAGGCGGTATCCAGGTAGTCAGGCCCGACTTTACAGGGTTGCACCCGCATACCGCGTTGTTGGAGCAAGCTGAGCAGGCCGAGCGTAACGGTGGTTTTGCCACAACCGCTGCCGGTACCCGCAAGAATGAACGCACGCCTGGTTGCCATACCCTGTCCTGTTCTGGCGGTCAGGGTATAGCTACGCGCATGCCTGGTCCTGCGACCACGCACCGCTAAGCCACCCACTTCCCACCGAAGTTGTTGGTCAGTTACCGGCAGGCAGGTCTTCTGGCTTAGCCTCGTTCTCGCCCGCCCTTCCCAATCTTTCGATCAGTGGTTTTTGCGGGGTCGTCAGCATCACAGCAGCGGGGGCTGCGGGGGATTTACACCCCCTTCCCTGACACCAAACTGGTGTCGAACCTGTCGGTTTGTTTCGCCGATGCGCCCTGCATCGACGGGTATTACTTTATGTTTTCTTTTACCGTTTCATCACTCGTCACAATGACGTCAGTGAAGGAAAGCGGTGTTGTGATAATCAGCTGTCTCGTATTAACGGACACTCTATCTCATCACAAAAATAAAAACTGGTGTAGTTTATCCCTCGAATATCACTATTTTGTTGCGCTATGACAATTTATTGCTCTACTGTCGTTTTTTTCATTTTATATTGATGAAGATACTCGGGGATATCAAAAATCGGCAATAGCAAAATATTGTCATTTAAAAAGACTCAGTTTGTGATCCGGCATTAATTTGCTGACGAAATGCCTGCGGCGTTACCTGATAGGTCTGGCGAAACACTTTGCAAAAATAGCTGGTTTGCGAAAAACCTAAATTCCGCGCGATGCTGGCGATGCTCCAGTCGCTGTGGCATAGCAGCTCTTTTGCGCTCGCCATCCGCTGCTGATTGACCCAGGCGTTAAAACCGATCCCCTGATACTTTTTAAACAGTTTGCTGAAGTAGTACGGGCTGAGATAGACATGCGCCGCCACATCCTCCAGACGCAGCTCATCGGAGAGATGCGCGTCGATATAGCGCAGCGCCTTCTTCATTTTGCCATCGTGCGGCGAGGGCGCCCGGCTGGCCTGCGCCGGGTCGTTCTGCGACGGGTTATCTTTGATAACCACAAAGTTGAGCTGTTTTTTCAGGCAATTCTCGACGATCAGCTTCAGCAGATCCGCCGAAGCGATAACCCGCGAATAGTCCATCTCCGGCACATCGCGAAACGCCTGGACCAGCGCCGGATCGTCCTGCCAGCGGTCATCGACGTTCAAGATATCAACCAGTTCAACATCATTGCTCAGACGCACCTGCCCGCACAGCACGAAACCGACCAGGTGGCCGGCGATCACCAGCGGGATGGAAAAATCGGTTAACCCCGCATGACAGCGGTAGATACACAGCTGGTCTTTTTTCGAGGCTTCCAGCCCGCCGCAGCGGTCGCTCATGCGACAGCGTCCGCTGTGCTCCGGGTGCTGACGCATCAGCTGGCAAAACGGCGTGAAATTAAACAATTCAGAAATCTCATCACCGTGAATATTGACGACCACAACCGCCAGACTGGTGGCTTGCGCAAAATCCTGTGCGATTTTATTGATGAGTTCTGAGTTTAGGGTACTCGCAGAAATCATGATAAAACCCCTCAGTTAATTTTTTGTTATAAATAAAACATATTTTTCATATTTACCTTTTTTAGCATCAGATCCCATCGACGATAAAAAAGTGCATTGACAATAACAAAAGTCTCCCAACCCGGGGAGACTTTTTGAGCGGTTCGTGATATCGGTTCATGAAATTAGCCTGGCTATTTCACAGATACATTCCCCTTATGACGCTAACGCGTATTTTCTTCCTCCACGCAGGTATGACAGGGCAGATTATTGGCGATAAGAAAACGATAAATTGCGGCGCCGAGGCAGGCCCCTAACAACGGTGCGATAATGGGCACGATAAAATAGGGAATATCTCTTCCCCCGGTCATGGCGATATTGCCCCACCCGGCGAACCAGGTGAACAATTTCGGGCCAAAATCGCGTGCCGGATTCATCGCGAAGCCGGTAAGCGGCCCGGTCGAGGCGCCGATCACCGCCACCAGAATGCCAATCAACAGCGGCGCCAGTGGGCCCTTGGGTACGCCGTTGCCATCATCGGTGAGCGCCATGATCATCCCCATCAGCATCGAGGTGATCACCACCTCCACCAGCGCCGCATGCCAGATGCTGAGCTCAGGCGCCGGGTAGGTGCTGAATATACTGGCCAGCTGCAGGCTTTCCAGGCTGCCGCGCACCATATGATGCACCGTTTCAAATTGCGTAAACAGGGTGCTGTAAAGTATCCAGGCCAGCACGGCGCCGCCAAACGCGCCGGCGACCTGAGCCACGATATAGGGCACCACTTTTCTGCCCGGGAAGCAGGCAAACAGCCACAGGGCGACGGTGACCGCGGGGTTCAGATGTCCCCCCGAAATGCCGGCCGTCAGGTACACCGCCAGAGAAATACCTAGTCCCCAGATAATACAGATCTCCCACAGCCCCAGGCTGGCGCCGGTCAGTTTCAGGGCGCTCAGGCAGCAGATACCAAAAAACAGAAACAGCCCGGTGCCTAAAAACTCGGCGATACATTGCGCGCGTAAAGAACCATTCATTGTGACACCTCGTGACGAAGTTCGTGTCCAGGCCAGCCAACCATCCGCTGGCTCGTTGGGTACGGCGAGGCCCACTATAGAAACCGGCAGCGGCAAAGTGTTGGCATCCTGCGGAAATCGGGCGGCGTAAAGTCGCCGAAGAAGAATAATTTATTGCTATTTGTTCGCGAATCCATGCAGCAATGGCGGGCGTTCAGGGGGTATTTTAATTTCCAACTAAATGATAAAAAATTGCGAAAGCGCAGTGCTTATTTTCCAACAAATATCACATCACACAAAATATCGCATAGCAAAAACAATTTAAAAAATCACCTCTTAAAATGTAAATACGGAGCGTGAATTGCAATATAATCACATTTATACAAAAAATAAAATCAAATAAAAACAATGATATAAAATAAAATAAATCTATTTTATACTATATAAAAACCACTATTTTTTCGCTCTCCACCATCAACTCAGCCATTCTTTTTCGCCGCTCCGCCATATAGTTCCCTCACTGGCACATATCCTGCGAGGTCTTTATGCAACAAGAAGCATTAGGAATGGTAGAAACCAAAGGCTTAACCGCAGCCATAGAGGCCGCTGACGCAATGGTTAAGTCGGCCAACGTTTTATTAGTTGGCTATGAAAGGATCGGTTCAGGCCTGGTGACCGTCATCGTGCGTGGCGACGTGGGGGCAGTTAAAGCCGCCACCGACGCCGGTGCCGCCGCAGCCCGCCACGTGGGCGAAGTGAAAGCCGTACACGTCATTCCCCGCCCCCATACCGATGTTGAAAAAATCTTACCGAAGGGGAATAGCCAATGAGCAGCAATGAGCTGGTTGAACAGATCATGGCGCAAGTCATAGCCCGTGTGGCGACGCCAGAGCAGCAGGCGCTTCCCGATACCCCCCATCCCACAGGAGAGACGGCTATGGCAGAGAAAAGCTGCAGCTTAACGGAATTTGTCGGGACCGCCATTGGCGACACCCTCGGGCTGGTCATCGCCAACGTGGATGCCGCGTTGCTGGAGGCGATGAAGCTCGAAAAACGCTATCGCTCTATCGGCATCCTCGGCGCCCGCACCGGCGCCGGGCCGCACATCATGGCCGCCGATGAAGCGGTCAAAGCCACCAACACCGAAGTGGTCAGCATTGAGCTTCCTCGCGACACCAAAGGCGGCGCCGGCCATGGCTCGCTGATTGTGCTGGGCGGGAATGATGTTTCCGACGTCAAACGCGGGATTGAGGTCGCGCTGAAAGAGCTGGACCGTACCTTCGGCGATGTCTACGGCAACGAAGCGGGTCATATTGAGCTGCAGTATACCGCGCGCGCCAGTTATGCCCTGGAAAAAGCGTTCGGCGCCCCACTGGGCCGCGCCTGCGGCATTATCGTCGGCGCCCCGGCGTCCGTTGGCGTGCTGATGGCCGATACCGCGCTGAAATCAGCCAACGTCGAGGTGGTGGCTTACAGCTCACCGGCCCACGGCACCAGTTTCAGCAACGAAGCCATTCTGGTGATTTCCGGCGACTCCGGCGCGGTGCGCCAGGCGGTGATCTCCGCCCGGGAGATCGGCAAAACCGTACTGGCGACGCTGGGCGCCGAACCGAAAAACGATCGCCCCTCCTACATTTAATATCCGCGAGGCTGATTCATGAGATCGAAAAGATTTGAAGCACTGGCGAAACGCCCTGTGAATCAGGATGGTTTCGTTAAGGAGTGGATTGAAGAGGGCTTTATCGCGATGGAAAGTCCTAACGATCCCAAACCTTCTATCCGCATCGTCAACGGCGCGGTGACCGAACTCGACGGTAAACCGGTTGAGCAGTTCGACCTGATTGACCACTTTATCGCGCGCTACGGCATTAATCTCGCCCGGGCCGAAGAAGTGATGGCCATGGATTCGGTTAAGCTCGCCAACATGCTCTGCGACCCGAACGTTAAACGCAGCGACATCGTGCCGCTCACTACCGCGATGACCCCGGCGAAAATCGTGGAAGTGGTGTCGCATATGAACGTGGTCGAGATGATGATGGCGATGCAAAAAATGCGCGCCCGCCGCACGCCGTCCCAGCAGGCGCATGTCACTAATATCAAAGATAATCCGGTACAGATTGCCGCCGACGCCGCTGAAGGCGCATGGCGCGGCTTTGACGAACAGGAGACCACCGTCGCCGTGGCGCGCTACGCGCCGTTCAACGCCATCGCCCTGCTGGTGGGTTCACAGGTTGGCCGCCCCGGCGTCCTCACCCAGTGTTCGCTGGAAGAAGCCACCGAGCTGAAACTGGGCATGCTGGGCCACACCTGCTATGCCGAAACCATTTCGGTATACGGTACGGAACCGGTGTTTACCGATGGCGATGACACCCCGTGGTCGAAAGGCTTCCTCGCCTCCTCCTACGCCTCGCGCGGCCTGAAAATGCGCTTTACCTCCGGTTCCGGTTCTGAAGTACAGATGGGCTATGCCGAAGGCAAATCGATGCTTTATCTCGAAGCGCGCTGCATCTACATCACCAAAGCCGCCGGGGTGCAAGGCCTGCAGAATGGCTCCGTCAGCTGTATCGGCGTACCGTCCGCCGTGCCGTCCGGGATCCGCGCCGTACTGGCGGAAAACCTGATCTGCTCAGCGCTGGATCTGGAGTGCGCCTCCAGCAACGATCAAACCTTTACCCACTCGGATATGCGGCGTACCGCGCGTCTGCTGATGCAGTTCCTGCCAGGCACTGACTTCATCTCCTCCGGTTACTCGGCGGTGCCGAACTACGACAACATGTTCGCCGGTTCCAACGAAGATGCCGAAGACTTCGATGACTACAACGTGATCCAGCGCGACCTGAAGGTCGATGGCGGCCTGCGGCCGGTGCGTGAAGAGGACGTGATCGCCATTCGCAACAAAGCCGCCCGCGCGCTGCAGGCGGTATTTGCCGGCATGGGTTTGCCGCCTATTACGGATGAAGAGGTAGAAGCCGCCACCTACGCCCACGGTTCAAAAGATATGCCTGAGCGCAATATCGTCGAGGACATCAAGTTTGCCCAGGAGATCATCAACAAGAACCGCAACGGCCTGGAGTTGGTGAAAGCCCTGGCGAAAGGCGGCTTCCCCGATGTCGCCCAGGACATGCTTAATATTCAGAAAGCCAAGCTCACCGGCGACTACCTGCATACCTCCGCCATCATTGTTGGCGAGGGCCAGGTGCTCTCGGCCGTGAATGACGTGAACGATTATGCCGGTCCGGCAACAGGCTACCGCCTGCAAGGCGAGCGCTGGGAAGAGATTAAAAATATCCCGGGCGCGCTCGATCCCAATGAACTTGGCTAAGGGGTGAAAAATGGAAATTAACGAAACGCTGCTGCGCCAGATTATCGAAGAGGTGCTGTCGGAGATGAAATCAGGCGCAGATAAGCCGGTCTCCTTTAGCGCGCCTGCGGCTTCTGTCGCCTCTGCCGCGCCGGTCGCCGTTGCGCCTGTGTCCGGCGACAGCTTCCTGACGGAAATCGGCGAAGCCAAACCCGGCACGCAGCAGGATGAAGTCATTATTGCCGTCGGGCCAGCGTTTGGTCTGGCGCAAACCGCCAATATCGTCGGCATTCCGCATAAAAATATTCTGCGCGAAGTGATCGCCGGCATTGAGGAAGAAGGCATCAAAGCCCGGGTGATCCGCTGCTTTAAGTCTTCTGACGTCGCCTTCGTGGCAGTGGAAGGCAACCGCCTGAGCGGCTCCGGCATCTCGATCGGTATTCAGTCGAAAGGCACCACCGTCATCCACCAGCGCGGCCTGCCGCCGCTTTCCAATCTGGAACTCTTCCCGCAGGCGCCGCTGCTAACGCTGGAAACCTACCGTCAGATTGGCAAAAACGCCGCGCGCTACGCCAAACGCGAGTCGCCGCAGCCGGTGCCGACGCTTAACGATCAGATGGCTCGTCCCAAATACCAGGCGAAGTCGGCCATTTTGCACATTAAAGAGACCAAATACGTGGTGACGGGCAAAAACCCGCAGGAACTGCGCGTGGCGCTTTAACAAAGGATATCCCGATGAATACCGACGCAATTGAATCCATGGTACGCGACGTGCTGAGCCGGATGAACAGCCTACAGGACGGGGTAACGCCCGCGCCAGCCGCGCCGACAAACGACACCGTTCGCCAGCCAAAAGTTAGCGACTACCCGTTAGCGACCCGCCATCCGGAGTGGGTCAAAACCGCTACCAATAAAACGCTCGATGACCTGACGCTGGAGAACGTATTAAGCGATCGCGTTACGGCGCAGGACATGCGCATCACTCCGGAAACGCTGCGTATGCAGGCGGCGATCGCCCAGGATGCCGGACGCGATCGGCTGGCGATGAACTTTGAGCGGGCCGCAGAGCTCACCGCGGTTCCCGACGACCGAATCCTTGAGATCTACAACGCCCTGCGCCCATACCGTTCCACCCAGGCGGAGCTACTGGCGATCGCTGATGACCTCGAGCATCGCTACCAGGCACGACTCTGTGCCGCCTTTGTTCGGGAAGCGGCCGGGCTGTACATCGAGCGTAAGAAGCTGAAAGGCGACGATTAACAGGGGGTAAGCATGCGCTATATCGCTGGCATTGATATTGGCAACTCCTCGACAGAAGTCGCCCTGGCGACGGTCGATGACGCAGGTGTGCTGAACATTCGCCACAGCGCGTTGGCTGAAACCACGGGTATAAAAGGCACATTACGAAATGTGTTCGGTATCCAGGAGGCGCTAACGCAGGCGGCAAAAGCGGCCGGCATTCAGCTCAGCGATATTTCGCTTATTCGCATTAACGAAGCCACGCCGGTCATTGGCGATGTGGCGATGGAAACCATCACGGAAACCATCATCACCGAGTCCACCATGATCGGCCATAACCCGAAGACACCCGGCGGCGTCGGACTGGGGGTCGGCATCACCATCACACCAGAGGCGCTGCTGTCCTGCTCCGCGGACACTCCCTATATTCTGGTGGTCTCCTCGGCCTTTGACTTTGCCGATGTCGCCGCGATGGTCAATGCGGCAACGGCAGCGGGCTATCAGATAACCGGCATTATTTTGCAGCAGGATGACGGCGTGCTGGTCAATAACCGGCTACAGCAACCGCTACCGGTGATCGACGAAGTTCAGCATATCGACCGGATTCCACTTGGCATGCTGGCGGCCGTCGAGGTCGCTTTACCCGGTAAGATCATCGAAACGCTCTCCAACCCTTACGGTATTGCGACCGTTTTCGATCTCAACGCCGAGGAGACCAAAAATATCGTGCCAATGGCACGGGCGCTGATTGGCAACCGCTCGGCCGTGGTGGTGAAAACCCCCTCCGGCGACGTCAAGGCCCGCGCTATTCCGGCAGGTAATCTGTTGCTCATCGCTCAGGGGCGCAGCGTACAGGTTGATGTGGCCGCCGGGGCGGAAGCCATCATGAAAGCGGTTGACGGCTGCGGCAAACTGGACAACGTCGCGGGAGAAGCGGGCACCAATATCGGCGGCATGCTAGAGCACGTGCGCCAGACCATGGCGGAGCTTACCAATAAGCCAGCTCAGGAGATCCGCATTCAGGATCTGCTGGCCGTTGATACGGCGGTGCCAGTCAGCGTGACCGGCGGTCTTGCGGGGGAGTTCTCGCTGGAGCAGGCGGTGGGTATCGCCTCGATGGTCAAGTCGGATCGCCTGCAGATGGCCCTCATCGCCCGTGAAATTGAGCACAAACTGCAGATTGCGGTTCAGGTGGGCGGCGCCGAAGCGGAGGCGGCCATTCTTGGGGCGCTCACCACTCCCGGCACCACGCGCCCGCTGGCGATCCTCGATCTGGGCGCCGGGTCGACCGACGCCTCCATTATCAATGCGCAGGGAGAGATCAGCGCCACTCACCTGGCCGGCGCCGGCGATATGGTCACGATGATCATCGCCCGCGAGCTGGGGCTTGAGGACCGCTACCTGGCGGAAGAGATCAAAAAATATCCGCTGGCAAAAGTCGAAAGCCTGTTTCATCTGCGTCATGAAGACGGCAGCGTCCAGTTTTTTCCGTCGGCCTTACCACCGACGGTATTTGCCCGCGTCTGCGTGGTGAAACCGGATGAACTGGTTCCCCTGCCCGGCGATCTGCCGCTGGAGAAAGTGCGCGCCATTCGCCGTAGCGCCAAATCACGCGTCTTTGTCACCAACTCCCTGCGAGCGTTACGCCAGGTGAGCCCTACCGGCAACATTCGCGACATCCCGTTCGTGGTGCTGGTGGGCGGCTCGTCCCTCGATTTCGAGATCCCCCAGCTGGTCACCGACGCGCTGGCGCACTACCGGCTGGTTGCCGGGCGCGGCAACATCCGCGGCTGTGAAGGCCCACGCAATGCGGTCGCCAGCGGATTACTCCTTTCCTGGCAAAAAGGAGGCACACATGGAGAGTAGCGTAGTCGCCCCCGCCATCGTCATTGCCGTCACTGACGAATGCAGCGAACAGTGGCGCGATGTCCTGCTGGGCATTGAAGAGGAAGGCATTCCTTTTGTTCTGCAGCCGCAGACCGGCGGCGATCTTGTTCATCACGCCTGGCAGGCGGCGCAGCGTTCGCCGCTGCAGGTAGGCATCGCCTGCGACCGGGAACGGCTCATCGTGCACTACAAAAATTTACCCGCATCAACTCCGCTGTTTTCGCTGATGTATCACCAGAACAGGCTGGCCCGGCGAAACACTGGCAACAATGCGGCTCGTCTCGTCAAAGGGATCCCATTTCGGGATCGCCATGCTTAATCCACAGGAGAACGCAGTATGAATAACGCACTAGGACTGGTTGAAACGAAAGGCCTGGTTGGCGCCATTGAAGCCGCTGATGCAATGGTGAAATCCGCCAACGTGCAGTTGATTGGTTACGAAAAAATTGGCTCCGGGCTGATTACCGTGATGGTCCGCGGAGACGTCGGCGCGGTCAAAGCCGCCGTTGACGCCGGCAGCGCGGCGGCCAGCGTGGTCGGCGAGGTCAAGTCCAGCCATGTGATCCCGCGCCCGCATAGCGATGTTGAGGCCATTCTGCCGAAATCCGTCTGACCCTCAAAAAAGGAGCACCGCGTGAAGCAATCACTGGGATTACTTGAGGTCAGCGGTCTGGCCCTGGCCATCACCTGCGCCGACGCTATGGCGAAAGCGGCCGCCATCACGCTGCTCGCCCTGGAAAAGACCAACGGTTCCGGCTGGATGGTGGTGAAGATCGCCGGTGATGTGGCCTCTGTCCAGGCGGCGGTGATGACCGGGGCCGAACTCGCCGAACGGCAGCAGGGGCTGGTAGCGCAGAAGGTTATCGCCAGGCCCGGGGAAGGCCTGCTGCCGGCCCGCGTCCAGGCGCCTTCACCAGCGCCTGACGTCGCCGTGACGGAGGAGAACACGGCCCTCACAGACGCCCCCTCCCACTCTACGGAGCGGGTGACCTGCAACCTGTGCCTGGACCCACACTGCCCACGACAAAAAGGCGATCCCCGCTCGCAGTGCCTGCACGCCGGTAAACGAGGTGACGCGTAATGGATAAACAACAGCTGGCTTCGACAGTCAACAAAGTGCTGGATGAGATGCGCCAGCGTCCCATTCCAATCGGTATCTCCAGTCGCCATATCCATTTAGCGGCGGCTGACTATGCCAGGCTTTTTCCCGCGCAGCCCATCCAGCCGAAAAAAGCGCTGCTGCAGCCGGGACAATATGCTGCAGAGCAGACGGTGACCCTGGTTGGCCCCAAAGGGCGATTAAACAACGTGCGCCTGCTCGGCCCTTTGCGCCAGACCAGCCAGGTGGAAATCTCACGCACCGACGCCCGCATCCTCGGTATCGCCGCGCCGCTGCGCATGTCCGGCAATCTGCAGGGCACGCCGGGGATCCGCCTGATAAGCCCCTTTGCCGAACTGGAGTTGAGCGGCGGGACGATTGTTGCCCAGCGACATATTCATATGTCGCCACTTGATGCGTTGATCCTGCGCGTCTCCCATGGCGATAGCGTCGCGGTGGCGATCGAAGGCAGCGACAGGCGGCTTATCTTCGACAACGTGGCGGTCCGCGTTGCCCCGGATATGCGTCTTGAGATGCACATCGATACTGACGAGGCCAATGCGGCAGGCGCTGACGCTGCGCAAGCCTGGGCAACGCTGGTGACGAAGCCATGAACCACGCGATGCTGCAGCGTATCGTCGAAGAGGTCGCCGCCCGTCTGCGCCATCGCGCCCTCAGCACGGCCACGCTCAGCGTGGCCCAACTCGGCGAAGCGGATATCCGCAACCTGCTGTGCCAGCACGCTTCGCTGCGCATCGTGCAGGTGGATTTACCGCTGCTGGAGCAGCTTGCCGGCCAGCGTGCGCTGGCGGCAGCCGGTTGCGCACTGCATGAGGCGATGGCCTGGGGCGTTCGGGTACAGCTAACGCTGCTTCCCGCCCTGCTCCCCGCGCTGGCGGTAAAAAAACTCGCCCGCTTGCCGCTGACGTTCAGCGATCCGCTTGGCCAGCCCGTCAGGCTTCACGCCGCGTCGGTGCTCACCTATGCCGACGTAGCCCGTTTCAGTGGCGGCTATCTGGTGCTGCGCCGCTGCCCCATTATCACCGCCCTCGCCCGCGAAGCGGCCGTCGCGCGGCATGTTCAATTGATTAAGCAGGAGTGAACTATGCATCTGGCACGCGTGACCGGCGCCGTCGTCTCGACGCAAAAATCGCCCTCTCTGAACGGCAAAAAACTGCTGCTGGTGCGCCGGGTAAGCGCGGACGACGATCGTCCGATTCTCCCCACGAGCGGCGATGAAGTGGCGGTAGATTCGGTTGGCGCTGGCGTCGGCGAGCTGGTGCTGCTCTGCAGCGGCTCGAGCGCACGCCACGTTTTCAGCGGCCCGAATGAGGCCATCGATCTTGCCGTCGTGGGCATTGTTGACTCACTTTCACGCTAAGGGGGCGCCTGTGGCTATCTATACCCGAACCGGCGATGCCGGCAGTACATCACTCTTTACCGGCCAGCGGGTCAGCAAGACGCATCCGCGCGTCGAAGCCTACGGCACCCTGGATGAACTGAACGCCATGCTGAGCCTGTGCGTCTGCGCCGTCGCTGAAGAGGAACAGCGCACCCTGCTCGAAGCCCTGCAGCAGCACATTTTTTGGTTCAGCGCGGAGCTCGCCAGCGACAGCGAACAGCCATCACCGGGTAAGCGCTATATCAGCAGCGAAGAGATTGCCCTGCTGGAGCAGACCATCGATCGCGAGATGGCCCGCGTGCCGGCGCTGCACCAGTTTGTATTGCCCGGACGCTGTGAAGCCGCCAGCCGTCTGCACCTGGCCCGCACCGTTGCCAGACGGGCGGAGCGCCGGCTGGTCGAGCTGGCGGCAGAGGTTACTATCCGTCAGATACTGCTGCGTTATCTGAACCGCTTATCTGACTGCCTGTATGCCCTGGCGCGCAGCGAGGATCATGCCGCTCACCAGCGCCGCCTTGTGACGGAGATCGCGGCCCGCTATCTGGCCGCCAGCGGGTCGCCTGCGCCCGACGCGCCCAAAGCCCAGGCCGGGTCGCTCTCCTTTCACGAGCTGCATCAGCTCATCCGTCAGGCCATTGAACACGCCCGCCAGCTGCAGGTGCCGGTGGTGATCAGCATCGTTGACGCACACGGCACCGAAACCGTGACCTGGCGAATGCCCGATGCGCTGCTGGTCAGCAGCGAGCTGGCGCCGAAAAAAGCCTGGACCGCCGTCG
This sequence comes from Klebsiella sp. 10, assembly GCF_018223925.1. Taxonomy (NCBI): domain Bacteria; kingdom Pseudomonadati; phylum Pseudomonadota; class Gammaproteobacteria; order Enterobacterales; family Enterobacteriaceae; genus Klebsiella; species Klebsiella sp. 10. The sequence continues at coordinate 128,462 of NZ_JAGRRB010000014.1, read as the reverse complement.
CCATGAAAACCGCCACCCACGAGCTCGCGACGACCGTACAGCCAGGCGCTGCGCTGTACGGTCTGGAGAGCCATCTGCAGGGCAAAGTCGTCACCTTTGGCGGCGGATATCCGCTGTGGCGCGATGGCCAGCTAATAGCCGGCCTCGGCATTAGCGGCGGCAGCGTCGAGCAGGATATGGCTATTGCACAGGCTGCCATGGCGGCCATTAACGTGAGAACTCATCAATGAATACAGCAGAACTGGAAACCCTTATCCGCACCATCCTCAGTGAAAAGCTCGCGCCGACGCCCCCTGCCCCTCAGCAAGAGCAGGGCATTTTCTGCGATGTCGGCTGCGCCATCGACGCCGCTCATCAGGCTTTTCTCCGCTATCAGCAGTGTCCGCTAAAAACCCGCAGCGCCATTATCAGCGCCCTGCGGGAGACGCTGGCCCCCGAGCTGGCGACGCTGGCGGAAGAGAGCGCCACGGAAACCGGCATGGGCAACAAAGAAGATAAATATCTGAAAAATAAAGCCGCTCTTGAAAACACGCCGGGCATAGAGGATCTCACTACCAGCGCCCTCACCGGCGATGGCGGGATGGTGCTGTTTGAGTACTCGCCGTTCGGGGTTATTGGCGCCGTGGCGCCCAGCACCAACCCAACGGAAACCATTATCAACAACAGTATCAGCATGCTGGCGGCGGGTAACAGCGTCTATTTCAGCCCCCATCCCGGCGCGAAAAAGGTCTCGTTGAAGCTTATCGCCAGGATCGAAGAGATCGCCTACCGCTGCAGCGGGATCCGTAACCTGGTGGTGACCGTTGCCGAGCCGACCTTTGAAGCCACCCAGCAAATGATGTCCCACCCGCTGATTGCCGTTCTGGCTATCACCGGTGGCCCTGGCATTGTGGCGATGGGCATGAAAAGCGGTAAAAAAGTGATCGGCGCTGGCGCCGGCAATCCGCCGTGCATCGTTGATGAAACCGCCGATCTCGTCAAAGCCGCCGAAGATATCATCAGCGGCGCCGCCTTCGATTACAACCTGCCCTGTATCGCCGAAAAAAGCCTGATCGTCGTCGCCTCCGTCGCTGACCGCCTGATCCAGCAGATGCAGGATTTTGACGCGCTGCTGTTGAGCCGACAGGAGGCCGATACCCTGCGTGCCGTCTGCCTGCCCGACGGCGCGGCGAATAAAAAACTGGTCGGTAAAAGCCCGGCTGCGCTGTTGGCGGCGGCGGGTCTCGCCGTTCCGCCTCGCCCCCCTCGCCTGCTGATAGCCGAGGTGGAGGCGAACGACCCCTGGGTGACCTGCGAGCAGCTGATGCCGGTGCTGCCGATCGTCAGGGTCGCCGACTTTGACAGCGCCCTGGCGCTGGCCCTGCGCGTTGAGGAGGGTCTGCACCACACCGCCATTATGCACTCGCAGAATGTCTCGCGGCTCAATCTGGCGGCACGCACCCTGCAGACCTCCATTTTTGTCAAAAATGGCCCGTCTTACGCGGGAATCGGCGTCGGCGGCGAAGGGTTTACCACCTTCACCATCGCCACGCCAACCGGAGAAGGCACCACCTCCGCGCGGACGTTCGCCCGCCTGCGGCGCTGCGTGTTGACCAACGGTTTTTCCATTCGCTAACCGGGGGCGCCATGCATACCTTTTCTCTGCAAACGCGCCTCTACAGCGGCCCGGGCAGCCTGGCCGCGCTGCAGCGCTTTAGCCATCAGCACATCTGGATCGTCTGCGACGGCTTCCTGGCGCGCTCGCCGCTGCTTGACCGACTGCGCGCCGCGCTGCCCGCCAGCAACCGCGTCAGCGTGTTCAGCGATATTACACCGGATCCGACCATTCACACCGTGGCGAAAGGGATAGCGCAGATGCAGGCCCTGCGTCCGCAGGTGGTGATCGGCTTCGGCGGCGGCTCGGCGATGGATGCCGCCAAGGCTATCGTCTGGTTCAGCCAGCAGGGCGGTCTGCCTGTCGACACCTGCGTGGCGATCCCCACCACCAGCGGTACCGGTTCGGAAGTGACCAGCGCCTGCGTCATCAGCGACCCGGAAAAAGGGATCAAGTACCCGCTGTTCCATGAGGCGCTCTGTCCCGACATGGCGATCATCGACCCGACGCTGGTGGTTAGCGTACCGCCCACCATCACAGCCCATACCGGGCTGGACGCGCTGACCCACGCCCTGGAGGCATGGGTCTCGCCGCAGGCCACCGATTTTACCGATGCGCTGGCGGAAAAGGCCGCCAGGCTGGTGTTTCGCGCCCTGCCCGTTGCGATTCGTCAGGGCGACTGCATTGCGACCCGCAGCAAAATGCACAATGCATCAACCCTCGCCGGTATGGCCTTTAGCCAGGCTGGCCTTGGGCTCAATCATGCGATCGCCCATCAGCTTGGCGGCCAGTTTCACCTCCCCCATGGCCTGGCCAATGCGCTGCTGCTGACCGCGGTGATCCGCTTCAACGCCGGCGAGCCGCGAGCGGCTAAGCGCTATGCACGCCTGGCCAGGGCCTGCCGCTTCTGCCCGCCCGCAGCTGGCGAACAGGAGGCTTTCCAGGCGCTGCTTACCGCGGTGGAAACGCTGAAACAGCAGTGCGCCATTCCCACCCTCAAGGGCGCGCTGCAGGAAAAGTATCCCCTTTTCTTATCGCGAATTCCCGCCATGGTGCCGGCCGCGCTGGCCGACGCCACCCTGCGCACCAACCCGCGTCCGGTCGATGGCGCGGCCATCGCGCAACTGCTGGAGAGCCTGCAATGAGTGAAGCGATAGTGCCACTATCAAGCATTGATGCAGCGGAGATCCGCGAACGCGTTCGGGCCGCTGGCGTCGTAGGAGCCGGTGGCGCAGGCTTTCCGACCCACATCAAACTGCAGGCCCGGGTGGACACCGTGCTGGTGAACGCCGCCGAATGCGAACCGATGCTGAAGGTTGACCAACAGCTGATGGCTCAGCAGGCTGACCGACTGATTCGCGGCCTGGGTTACGCGATGACCGCCACTGGCGCCCGGGAAGGGATCATTGCCCTGAAGGCGAAATATGCTCCGGCGATTGCGGCATTAACCCCACGACTCCCGGAATGGGCCCGGCTGCATATTCTGCCTGACGTCTATCCGGCCGGGGATGAGGTGCTCACTATCTGGCTGGCGACGGGACGCCGCGTACCACCTGCCGCGCTGCCGGTCAGCGTCGGCGTGGTGGTCAATAACGTGCAGACGGTGCTCAATATCGCCAGAGCCGTGGAACAGGGCTATCCGGTAACTCGCCGGACGTTGACCGTCAATGGCGCCGTCGCCCTTCCACTGACGCTGGCCGTACCACTGGGTATATCGCTGCGCGAGGTGCTGGATCTGGCCGGCGGCGCGACGGTTGACGATCCGGGGTTTATCAACGGCGGTCCGATGATGGGCTCGCTTATTACCTCCCTCGAGACACCGGTCACCAAAACCACCGGCGGCCTGCTGGTGCTCCCGGGCAACCATCCTTTGATCCAGCGACGGCGGCAGGATGAACGAACGCTGCTCGCCATCGCCCGCACCGTCTGTGAACAGTGCCGTTTATGCACAGATTTATGCCCCCGGCACCTGATCGGCCATGAGCTTTCCCCTCATCTGCTGGTGCGGGCGGTGAACTATCGCCAGGCGGCCACCCCGTCGCTGCTGCTCAGCGCCCTGACCTGTTCGGAGTGCAACGTTTGCGAGAGCGTCGCCTGCCCGGTGGGTATTTCCCCCATGCGCATCAACCGTCTGCTGAAACGTGAGCTGAGGGCGAAAAACCTGCGCTACGACGGACCGCTGCGTCCGGCGGACGAGATGGCGAAGCACCGCCTGGTGCCGGTCAAGCGGCTCATCAGCAAACTGGGACTTGATCCCTGGTATCAGGAAGCGCCGCTGACGGCGGTGGAACCGGAGGTGGCCTGCGTCACCCTGCCCCTGCGCCAGCATATCGGCATCAGCGCCGTGCCCTGCGTCGCGCCGGGAGAGCGGGTAACGCGCGGCCAGGTGCTGGCGGATATCCCCGCCGACGCCCTCGGCGCGCCGGTGCACGCCAGTATTGACGGCCTGGTCTCCGCCATCACGGAGCAGGCCATTACGCTTGTAAGAGGTTAATCATGACCCAGGCTATCGGAATTTTAGAACTGACCAGCATCGCCAGGGGGATGGAGCTGGGCGACGTCATGCTGAAAAGCGCGAACGTACAGCTCCTGCTCTGCAGAACCCTTTGCCCCGGGAAATTCCTGCTGATGCTCGGCGGCGACGTCGGCGCCGTGCAGCAGGCAATCGCCGCCGGCACCGCGCGCGCCGGGGAGATGCTGGTGGACAGCCTGGTGCTGGCCAACATTCACCCCAGCGTACTACCGGCGATCAGCGGTCTCAACGTGGTCGGGCAGCGGCAGGCGGCGGGGATCGTCGAAACCTGGAGCGTGGCGGCGTGCATCAGCGCCGCCGACCGCGCGGTGAAAGCGGCCAACGTCACCCTGGTGCGGGTCCATATGGCGTTTGGTATCGGCGGCAAATGCTACATGGTGGTGGCGGGTGATATCGCCGATGTCGACAACGCCGTCACGGTGGCCAGCGACAGCGCAGGCGAGAAAGGATTACTGGTTCACCGGGCAGTGATCCCGCGACCGCACGATGCGCTGTGGCAACAGCTGATGGAGGGATAATGGAACCGCAAACCCCTACCGAACGCATGATCCAGGAGTATGTCCCGGGCAAACAGGTTACTCTGGCGCATCTCATTGCCAATCCTGGCAAAGATCTGTTCAAAAAGCTGGGTCTGCCGGACGCGGTCTCCGCCATCGGCATTCTTACCATTACCCCCAGTGAAGCATCGATTATCGCCTGCGACATCGCTACCAAGTCCGGCGCGGTGGAGATCGGTTTTCTCGATCGCTTCACCGGCGCGGTGGTGTTGACCGGCGATGTCTCCGCCGTGGAGTACGCGCTCAGGCAGGTCACCCGCACCCTCGGTGAGCTGATGCGCTTCACCGCCTGCCCAATTACCCGGACCTGAGCCCATGAAACGCCTGATGCTAATCGGACCCAGCCAGTGCGGTAAAACCTCGCTGACCCAGGTATTGCGTGGCGAAACCCTGCGCTATCAGAAAACCCAGGCCATCGTCTGGACGCCGGCCGCCATCGATACCCCCGGGGAATATCTGGAAAACCGCTGCCTGTACAGCGCGCTGTTAACCAGCGCCTGCGAGGCCGATGTCATCGCGCTGGTACTAAATGCCGATGCGCCCTGGTCACCTTTTTCTCCGGGGTTTACCGCCCCGATGAACCGCCCGGTCATCGGGGTGATCACTAAAGCCGATTTGGCCGCCCCGCCCCGTCTGCAACAGGTCCGGACATGGCTCGAGACGGCGGGCGCCGGACATATCTTTATCACCAGCGCGTTAACCGGCGACGGGCTTGATGATCTGTTCGCCTGCCTGAATGCAGAGGAATATCAATGACCTATAAAATCATGGCGATTAACGCCGGCAGCTCTTCCCTGAAGTTTCAGCTGCTTAACATGCCGCAGGGGGCGTTGCTCTGTCAGGGGTTGATCGAACGTATCGGCCTGCCCGAGGCCCGCTTCACGCTGAAAACGTCGGCACAGAAATGGCAGGAGACGCTGCCCATCGCCGATCACCATGAGGCAGTGACCCTGCTGCTGGAGGCGCTGACCGGCCGCGGGATCCTGAGCAGCCTGCAGGAGATCGACGGCGTTGGCCACCGCGTCGCCCACGGCGGCGAACGCTTCAAAGACGCCGCGCTGGTCTGCGACGATACCCTGCGGGAGATCGAGCGCCTGGCGGAGCTGGCGCCGTTGCATAACCCGGTCAATGCGCTGGGCATACGTCTCTTTCGCCAGCTGTTACCCGCGGTACCGGCGGTGGCGGTTTTTGATACCGCCTTTCACCAGACCCTGGCGCCGGAGGCCTGGCTCTATCCCCTCCCCTGGCGCTATTACGCCGAGCTTGGCATTCGCCGCTACGGTTTTCACGGTACCAGCCATCACTATGTCAGCAGCGCGCTGGCGGAAAAGCTGGGCGTACCGCTGAGCGCCCTGCGGGTAGTAAGCTGCCATCTGGGCAATGGCTGTAGCGTCTGCGCCATCAAAGGCGGGCAATCGGTGAATACCTCAATGGGCTTTACCCCGCAGTCCGGGGTGATGATGGGCACCCGCAGCGGCGATATCGACCCGTCGATTCTTCCCTGGCTGGTGGAGAAAGAAGGGAAATCCGCCCAGCAGCTCAGCCAGTTGCTGAATAATGAATCCGGGCTGCTTGGCGTCTCCGGCGTGTCCTCTGATTACCGCGACGTCGAACAGGCAGCTGACGCCGGCAACGAACGGGCGGCTCTGGCGCTGTCGCTGTTTGCCGAACGCATTCGCGCGACTATCGGCAGCTATATCATGCAGATGGGAGGTCTGGACGCGCTGATCTTTACCGGCGGCATAGGCGAGAATTCCGCCCGGGCGCGGGCGACGATCTGCCGCAATTTGCATTTTCTCGGCCTCGCGCTGGACGACGAGAAAAACCAGCGGAGCGCGACCTTTATTCAGGCGGATAATGCGCTGGTCAAAGTGGCGGTGATCAACACCAATGAAGAGCTTATGATTGCCCGCGACGTCATGCGTCTTGCATTGCCGCAGGCGCGCGAGCTGGCGGTGTCGGCATAAACGACGCGCCTCCTCTTGCGGAGAATCATGGTAACCGGCGGGTCGCCATGCCACTATGCGCCCTGGCGAAGGTAAGCGGAAAGGTGAAAACGTGGCTGTTGCACAATGTCCCGCCTCGTGCGGAGAACTTATCCAGGGCTGGATCCTCGGCAGCGAAAAGCTGGTCTCCTGTCCGGTGGACTGGTACAGCACCGTCGAGGTCGAGACCGGGGTACCGCGAAAAGACGAGCGGCCGCTGTCGCGGGCGATGGTCGACCAGCTGCTGGCCCACTGGGGCTACCCCCCAGCGCTGAGCCAGCAGATCCGCATCACCCTGCACTCAACGATCCCGGTGGCCAAAGGGATGGCCAGCAGCACCGCCGATATCGCTGCCACCGCCGTCGCCACCGCCCATCATCTGGGCCATCTACTGGATGAACCGACGCTGGCGCGCCTGTGCGTCGCGCTGGAGCCTACCGACAGCACCCTGTTTCGCCAGCTGACGCTGTTCGACCATAATACCGCCGCCACGCAAATCGCCTGTCCCCCTCCGCCGGCGCTCGACCTGTTAGTGCTGGAGAGCCCGCTGACGCTGCGCACCACCGACTATCACCAGCTGCCGCGCGAGCCGGGCCTGTTGGCAAACGCCTCCCGGCTGCAGCTGGCGTGGGAGAAAGTACAGCAGGCCTGCCACTGCGGCAACCCGCAGCTGCTGGGCGAAGCAGCAACCATCAGCGCCATTGCCAGCCAGCAGCTGTTGCCTAAGCCGGGGTTTGACGCGCTGCTGGACCTGGTGGAAAGCGCAGGGCTCTATGGTCTCAACGTGGCGCACAGCGGCAGCGTCGTCGGCCTGCTGCTGGACCGCCGTCGGCATGACGTCGAATTTCTGCAATGGCGGCTGGCAGACAGCGACATCGCCGCCCACTGGCCGCAGCAGCATCTGTTGGCGATGGTGCCCGGGGGCGTCATCCTGCAGTAGGCCTCAGGCCAGCACCCGGCGCAACGCCACCAGCAGCTGGTCGTTTTCCTCGGCGCTGCGGATCGCCACCCGGAAATAGCGGCTATCCAGCCCCGGGTAGTTGGCGCAGCTGCGGATCAGCACATGCTGGCGCAGCAGGGCATATTGCAGGTCAAAATCGGGTCTGTCGCAGCGCAAGAACAGGTAGTTAGCACGCCCGGGCCATACGGTCAGCCCGGCCATCTCCTGCAGCTGCGCATAGAAACGCGCTCCCTCCTCCTGCAGCCACTGCCAGGTGGCCCGCTGATACGCCCGATCCTGGAGAATAATTTCCCCGGCCAGGGCGGCATAGGCGTTGATGGACCACGGCATTTGTCGCGCGCGCAGTCGGGCCACCGCCTGGGCATCAGCGTTCAGCAGGTAGCCGAGACGCAGCCCCGGAATGGCATAAAATTTGGTCAGCGATCGCAAAACCCAGACGTGCGGATGCTGCGCCAGCAGAGGAATAAACCCCGGCTGGTCGGGGATAAAGTCGAGGAAGGCCTCATCGAGGATCAGGCTGATGTTCAGCGCCCGGCAGCGCTGCGCAATGGCTTCCAGCAGGCCCCGCTCCGGCAGCAGGCCGGTGGGGTTGTTCGGGGTGCAGAGAAACAGGCAGTCCAGCGCCGGAGTCAGGGCATCGAGGATCGCGTCGGTCAGCTGCCAGCCATCGCGCTCCCGCAGGGCATACTCCACCACCTCACAGTCCACCGTCTGCAGCGCCCGCCGGTACTCCGCAAAACCGGGAATGACGATCATCGCCCGCCGCGGCTTAAGGCCGTGGACGAGGGTGAAGATCGATTCAGTTTCGCCGTTGCCGGCGAGGATATGCGCCGCCGGCAACTGATGGTGGGCAGCCAGCGCCTGATGCAGCTGTTGATACTCGACGTCAGGGTAGCGTTCGGCGCAGCCTGGGTTGTCAACGATCGCCTGCCTGAGCGAGGCAGGCATCCCCAGCGGATTGATGTTGGCGCTAAAATCCAGCAGCTCGCCGGGGGCTATGCCCAGCAGGGCGGCGGCCTCGCGGATATTGCCGCCATGGGCGCTTTTCAGTAAGGCCATGTCCCTTTCCTGTGTGGTTATCCGCGGCGGGCCAGCGTCGCGCCGTCGGCGAAGTAGGCTTTAATCCCGGCGAGGATCGACTCGGCCACCTCCTGCTGGAATTTGGCCGTTTTCAGTTTCCGCTCTTCTTCCACGTTACTGATAAACGCCGTCTCCACCAGAATGGAGGGGATATCAGGCGCCTTCAGTACCGCAAAGCCCGCCTGCTCTACCCGATTCTTGTGCAAATTATTGATATTGCCCATTTTCTCCAGCACCGCCTTTCCGAATTTGAGGCTGTCGGCGATGGTGAGGGACTGCACCATATCGAACATGGTGTGGTCGACATAGCGGTCGCCGCTCTTGCTGACCCCACCGATCAGATCCGAGGCGTTCTGCGTCTGGGCGAGATATTTTGCCGCGGTACTGGTGGCCCCCTTGGTGGAGAGGGCAAACACCGAAGAGCCGCTGGGCTGGCGGCTGGTAAAGGCGTCGGCGTGAATCGACACGAACAGGTCGGCGCGCTGCTTCTGCGCCTTGGCGACACGCACTTTCAACGGGATAAACACGTCTTCGTTGCGGGTCATATAGGCCTTCATATTGCCTTCTTTGTCGATCAGCGCCCGCAGGCGACGGGCGATCTGTAGCACCACATCTTTCTCGCGGGTGCGATACTTCCCCACGGCGCCGGAGTCTTCGCCGCCGTGCCCGGGATCGAGCATGATGACAATCGGCCGGTCGCGCCCGGCTTTGCCCGGCTGCGGCCCGCTTTGCGCCGGCGGCACCTGCCGCTCCAGATCGCCTTTGTTGTAATCCTCGAGCAGCGCCAGCAGCGGATCCTGAACATCGGTAGCGTTGGCGGGGTAGAGATCCATCACCAGACGCTCTTTAAAGCCGGCCACCGGCGCGAGGGCAAACAGCTGCGGCTTAACGTTCTGCTTGAGTTCGAAGACCATGCGCACGGTTTGCGGATCAAACTGGCCCACCCGGGCGGACTTAATAAAGGGATCGTCAGCGCGGATCTGGCCGCCCATGCCCTTCAGTACCGAGTTCAGGTTAACCCCCTCCAGATCGACCACTACCCGTTCCGGATTACTGAGGGCAAACTGCCGGTATTTCAGCACATGATTCGATTCCACCGTGACGCGGGTGTAGGTCGATGCTGGCCAGACGCGAACAGCGACCACCCGCGCGGCGGCGGCCAGCCCAACAGGGCTCACGCTCATTAACCACATGGCGCCCGCCCCCTGCAATAAACGGCGACGGCTTAATCCAGAGTTGTTTCCCGACATGCCACTCCCAAGCAATAAAAACGCATTTATACCCAAAACAAACAGATTGACCAGAAACTTTAACGAAAGGCATATAACCTGTCATCTATAAAAGGGTAAACATTCATTGACACCCTGCGCCGGGTCACATGTTTTTCGCGGCTTAGCCTCAAATTGGGGCTTGCGTTTAACGGCAAAACAGAATAAAAATACAATAATTACGAATAATCATGCATTGAGGGTTTGTCATGGTGAAGGAACGTCGCACTGAACTGGTAGAAGGATTCCGCCATTCTGTTCCCTATATTAATGCCCATCGGGGAAAAACGTTTGTCATCATGCTGGGCGGCGAAGCCATTGAGCATGAAAATTTCTCAAATATTGTCAATGACATAGGATTATTGCATAGCCTGGGCATTCGCCTGGTGGTGGTCTATGGCGCCCGCCCGCAGATTGACGCTAACCTCGCCGAGCATCATCACGAGCCGGTCTATCACAAGCAGACGCGAGTGACTGACGCCAAAACGCTGGAGCTGGTTAAGCAGGCGGCGGGGATGCTGCAGCTGGAGATCACCGCCCGTCTGTCGATGAGCCTCAACAACACCCCGCTGCAGGGGGCCCATATCAACGTCGTCAGCGGCAACTTTATCATTGCCCAGCCGCTGGGCGTCGATGACGGCGTCGATTATTGCCACAGCGGACGCATTCGCCGCATTGACGAAGAGGCGATTCATCGTCAGCTCGACAGCGGCGCCATTGTCCTGATGGGGCCGGTCGCGGTGTCGGTCACCGGCGAGAGCTTTAACCTGACTTCGGAAGAGATCGCTACCCAGCTGGCCATCAAGCTGAAGGCGGAGAAAATGATCGGCTTCTGTTCGTCGCAAGGGGTTTACAACCAGGCCGGGGAAATTGTCTCCGAACTGTTCCCTAATGAGGCGCAAGCCCGCGTCGAAGAGCTGGAAGCAGACGAAGACTATAACTCCGGCACCGTGCGCTTCCTGCGCGGGGCGGTGAAGGCCTGCCGCAGCGGCGTACGGCGCTGCCACCTGATCAGCTATCAGGAAAATGGCGCGCTGCTGCAGGAGCTGTTTTCACGCGACGGCATCGGCACCCAGATCGTCATGGAGAGCGCGGAGCAGATCCGTCGGGCGACCATCAATGATATCGGCGGTATTCTTGAGCTGATAAGCCCGCTCGAGCAGCAGGGCATTCTGGTACGCCGTTCCCGCGAACAGCTGGAGATGGAGATCGACAAATTCACCATTATTCAGCGCGATAACACCACCATCGCCTGCGCCGCCCTCTATCCTTTCCCGGAAGAGAAGATCGGCGAAATGGCCTGCGTGGCGGTGCATCCGGATTACCGGAGCTCGTCGCGGGGAGAGGTGCTGCTGGAGCGTATTGCCGCTCAGGCCAGGCAGATGGGACTGAGCAAGCTGTTCGTGTTAACCACCCGCAGCATCCACTGGTTCCAGGAGCGCGGCTTCACGCCGGTGGATATCGACCTGCTGCCGGAGAGTAAAAAGCAGATGTATAACTATCAGCGCCGGTCGAAGGTGCTGATGGCCGACCTCGCTTAAGCCCTTCTCCTCTCTATCTAACGGCCCGGGATAGCGCGACGCTTATCGCTTTATCCCCGGCCGGTCTCCCACCCCTCTTCCCGCCAGCCTGGCGTACGCACGCGGGCGAAATTCCTGGTTTCCGCGCAGGCCATTTTTTTCTCGCTGGCTCACCGATATGCTATTGGCTGTCGACAGGACGTCGACTGGCGCCGCGGCCGCCACCCGCCCTGTAAGGATCGCTTAAAGAATGGAACCCAAACCGAACTGGCTGGTCAGACATATTAATCTCATCACCACCGCGGTCGCCCTCTATCCGTGGTTGCTGATGATACTGCTCCTCTGGGATAACCAGCGCCATCATCAGCATGGCTATGCCGCGCTCGGCGCCGCCATCGCGATATTATTTCTGCTGGCCCTGACGTCCGGCATGAATCTTCTCATCTCCTCGCTGGTGATTTTTTGTGCCCGCTGTTCCACCCCACCGCTGACCGGCGGCGCAGCAGTCCGCTTTTTCGCGATGAACTCGATCTCGGCGCTCTGGCTTTTCCCTCTGTTCTTTAGTTACTGATTTTTCCGCCAGCCCGGGCGACGGCTGCAGCATTTTCCATCGCCCGGACCCGGCGTCTCAGGGGGTTTCGCGCCCGGCGAAAATCTCCGCCAGGCCGCTGCGCCGTTCGGTGCGCGTCACAATGGCCTGGGAGAGCACCTGCTCGTCGGCATAGAGCGACAACCGCCGTTTCGCGCGGGTGATCGCCGTATAGACCAGTTCGCGGGTCACCAGCGGGACGCTGCGCGCCGGCAGGATCAGCGCCGCGTGTTCGAACTCCGAGCCCTGCGATTTATGCACGGTCATCGCCCAGGCGGTATCATGCTCCGGCAGACGGCTCGGCTGCACCGACTTGATGGCGCCGTCGGGCATCAGGAACCACACCCGCAGCTCGCCGTTGCGCTCCAGGGCGATGCCGATATCGCCGTTAAACAGCCCCAGCGCGCTGTCGTTGCGCGATATCATGATCGGTCGGCCATCATACCAGCGAGAGTGGCGCGGCAGGGCGATCGCCCGCTGGCGATTGAGCCGCTGCTCCAGCCGCTCATTGACGCCGCTCACGCCGTACGGCCCCTCGCGCAGCGCGCACAGCAGCTGGAATTCACTGAAAGCGGCCAGCATGGCCTGCGGTTCGGCCCGCTCGCGGCGCAGCTGCAGGTAGCGCTCATAGCCCTGCTGAGCCGCGCCGAGCATGGCTTCGTACTCTTCGGTCGTGCTGAGGGGATGAAGCGCGATATCGTCAAACGGCTGGCGCAGCGTGGCCTTCACCTCCGCGCGCGCGCCAGCGTTCACCGCCCGCGCCAGGCTCCCGATGCCGGAGTGACTGCCGAAGCGATAGCTCTTTTGCAGCAGGCACAAACTGTCTCTCAGCGCGCCCGCGATAGCTCCCTCGCCCGCCGGCACCGGCGAACCGGTCAGCCGGGTCAGCTCCTGCGCCCGCGCGGCGGTATAGCCCGAACTCGCCCAGGCGCAGATATCCCCCAGCACCGCCCCCGCTTCTACGGAGGCCAGCTGGTCGCGATCGCCGAGGAATATCACCCGCCCGTGGGCCGGCAGCGCGTCGATAAGCCGCGACATCATCGGCAGGTCGATCATCGAGGCTTCATCCACCACCAGCACGTCCAGATGCAGCGGGTTGCCGGCGTGATAGCGCATCCGCTGGCTGCCTGGCTGGGCGCCCAGCAGACGATGCAGCGTGCTGGCCTCGGTGGGAATCAACGCTTTCTGCGCGTCGGTCAGCGGCAATTTTCTCAGCGCCGCGCCCAGCGATTCGGTCAGACGCGCCGCCGCTTTCCCGGTTGGCGCCGCCAGGCGAACACGACAGCGCGGGCTGTCTTCGATCTGGATCAGCGCCGCCAGAAGCTTCGCCACGGTGGTGGTCTTCCCGGTCCCGGGACCGCCGGAGATCACTGAGATGCGGCGGGTCAGCGCCACCGCCGCGGCCACTTTTTGCCAGTCGGTTTCGCCGGTGGCAGGGAACAGGGCATTCAGGGTTGACGCCAGCCGGGCCTCATCCATCTCCAGCACCCGGTTGGCTTCATTGAAGAAGCGGGCGACGGTCAGCTCGTTGCGCCACATCCGGTTGAGATAGAGCCGGTCGCCGCACAAAATCATCGGCGCCGGAGCATCGCCGCAGCTCACCGCCGACGAAGCGAGCAGCAGTGGGGGCCAGTCCTCCGGCGCGCCGGCTTCGGCCAGCAGCCGATCGCGGATCTCCCCGGCTTTACCGCTCAGCGCCTCGTCGCCGCTCAACCGCGAGAGCGGCAGACAGACGTGCCCCTCGCCGGCATCCCGGCTCAGCAAGGCCGCCGCCAGCTTGACCGCCGGCGGGTCGTTTTGCGCCACCATCAGGGCAAACTGGACGTCCAGCGGCCGCAGCAGACGCTGCTCCACCGCCGCCAGCAGTAGTTGTTCGAAAGTCATGAGGCCTCCTCCTGAGTTTCTCCGGCAAAAAGCTGATCCAGACCGTCAATCAGCGGTCGCACCGGCCGGGTGGTGAAGATCCCCTGCCCCCCCTCCTGCCCGTCCATGCCGCGCAGGAAAAGATAAATCACGCCGCCGAAATGGCGGTCATAGTCATAATCGGCCAGCCGGTGGCGCAGATAGCGGTGCAGCGCCAGGCTATACAGCTGATACTGTAGATCGTAGCGGTGGGCACGCATCGCCTGCTCCATCGCCGGCCGGGTGTAGGCCTCGCGATCTTCCCCCAGCCAGTTGGATTTGTAATCCAGCAGGTAATAACGGCCTTCGTGACGGAAGACCAGATCGATAAAGCCCTTCAGCATGCCGCGCACCTGGCGGAAATCCAGCGGCGGCGTGTCGGCAGAGAGGGGATCGTACTGGCGGATAAGCGCGTCAAGGCGCTCCGCCGTCAGCAGCTGGGCGATGGGCAGGTAAAATGCCATCTCCACCTGTTTATCCCGCGCCGCAAGCTGATTGAGCGCGATATCCGGCCCCGGCAGGCGGGTCTTCAGCACGCCCCCCAGCCAGTCGGTCAGCACCGGCGCCCACTGCGCGTCAAACCCGCTCAGCTGCAGCTTCTCCGCCATCCACCCTTCCGGCACCGGCTGGGTGAAGTCCAGCTCCTCAAACAGGCTGTGCAGGAAGGTCCCCGGCGCGGCGCCGCGCGGGAACTGGTGCGGAGTCAGCTGCGGCTCTTCCACGACTTCGCCGACGCCGGCGGCATCAACATCCAGACGCGGCAGCAAATCCTGCCCGCCGCTGAAACCATGCTGCTGCAGTCCGGAGTAACTGGTCACCCGCCAGTCGTCGGCGATGCGGCGCTGCAGCTCGCGCGCCGACAATCGCGGGATGGTCGCCGCGGGCGCCTGCCACGGGGTGAGATCCAGTTCGCCCGGAATCTGTAATGCAATATCGCCATGACAGAAGTCTGCCAGCCGCGCAGCCAGCCCGGCGGCGTCCATGGCTTCGCCCGCCTGCAGCAGCCGCCCCAGCGCGCTGAGGTGGAAATCGCTGTTGCCGGATTTCCGGCTGCTGAGCGGCGCCACGCCGAGGCTGCAGTGCCAGACCGCGCGGGTCAGGGCCACGTACAGCAGGCGCAGATCTTCCGCCAGTCGTTCCGCCTCCGCCAGCTCGAGGCTGGCCTCATCCTGGCCCAAATCCAGCACCGCCGCGAACGTCTCGCGATCGTGGTAAAACGCCTGGTCCTGTTTACGAAACCGGGCGATAAACGGCAGCCAGACCAGGGGGTATTCCAGCCCTTTTGACTTGTGAATAGTGACAATTTGCACCAGGTGCTTATCGCTTTCGAGACGCATCTGCTGGCTGGCGGCGTTGCTGTCCGGCTCGGCAATATGCTGCGCCAGCCAGCGCACCAGGGCATGCTCGCTTTCCAGCTGGCTGGCCGCCTCCTGCAGCAGTTCGCTGATGTGCAGAATGTCGGTTAAGCGCCGCTCGCCGCCGCGGGTCGCCAGCAGGTTCTCGGCGATATGCCGGGCCGTCATCAGCGCCCGCAGCATCGGCATCACTCCGCGCTGCCGCCAAATCTGGCGGTATTCGCTAAACTCTTCCACCAGCGCGTCCCACGCCTGCTCATCCTGGTTCAGGTTTTCAATATCCAGCGCGGTCAGGCCAAACATCGACGTCGCCAGCGCGCTGCGCAGGGTATTTTCCCGCTCCGGGGCCAGCACCGCCTGCAATAGCCAGAGCAGCTCCTGGGCCTCCAGCGTCTCAAAAACGCTGTCGCGGTTAGAGAGGTAGACTGAGGGAATGCCCAGCGTCTGCAGCGCTTCACGCACCTGCGCCGCCTCCAGCCGGTTGCGCACCAGCACGGTAATATCCGAAGCCTGTACCGGGCGCGAGGTTTCCCCGCGCCACAGCAGCGCGCGCCCCTGCTGACCGGCGCTCAGCCAGTCGCGGATCTGCGTGGCGCAGAGCTGCGCCATAAAGGTCTGATAATCGCCAGACCCGACAGTGTCGCCGGGCATCAGCCAGACGTTCATCGCCGGTACGTCCGCCGCGTCAACGGTAAAGCGCAGCCCCTTGTTCTTCGCCGCCGCCTTCACCGGCAGGAACGGGATCTCGTGGAACATGAAGGGGTTATCGCTGAGGCTGAACAGCCGATTGACGCTGCCCACCATGCCCGGCGAGGAGCGCCAGTTGGTATCGAGGGTGTAGTGCGCGGCAACGTCGCCGCGCGCTTTCATATAGGTAAAGATATCGGCGCCGCGAAAGGCGTAGATGGCCTGCTTCGGATCGCCGATCAGCAGCAGAGCCGTCTCCGGCTGCCGGCGCCAGATGCGGCGAAAAATCCGGTACTGCTGAGGGTCGGTGTCCTGAAATTCATCGATCATCGCCACCGGAAAACGCTGGCGAATGGCGCTGGCCAGCGTCTCGCCGCTGTCGCCGCGCAGCGCCTCGTCAAGCCGGCTGAGCATATCGTCAAACCCCAGCTCGCCGCGGCGGCGCTTTTCGCGGGCGACCGCATCGCGGATCTCGACCATCGCTCTCGCCAGCACCAGATCGGTGAGCGTCAGCGAGGAGGCCAGCAACGACTCTACGGCGCTAAACAGGGGATGCACCGGCGGTTCGCCACCGGCTTTGGTGCGCTCGAGCAGAAACGACTGGGCAAATTTCTCCAGCGCGTCAGGCAGCTGGTAGCTTAACGTCTCTTCCTGCGCCCAGGCGTTCACTTTCTCCATCCACTTGCCCTGGTTGCCGCGATTAAACTTCCGCCGGTCAAGGCCGGAATTTTCCAGCACGCCTTCGATCTCGCCCACCTGCTCGCGCCACTGCTGCTTGAGCGAGTCAATGCGGGCGATGATCTGCTGATGGCGTTCGGCCAGCGTCTCGTTAGGGGCTGGCGGCGACTTAAGCTGCGGCGCTTCGCCCTGCAGCCAGCGGTCAAGGGACTTCAGCAGATCGCGCGGCCCTTTCCAGACGTCGTGGATCACCGCCGCGATATCGCGGGTCAGGGGATAGCAGTGGCGGCGCCAGAAATCGGCGCAGGCCTGATAGCGCAGGCGGGATTCATCCTCGATCAGCTGTTGCTCGAACAGCATGCCCGACTCGAAGGCGTTAAGGCTCAGCATCCGTTGGCAAAAGCCGTGGATGGTGAATACCGCCGCCTCGTCCATCTGCCGTTCAGCCAGCAGCAGCGTCTTCGCGGCGTCGTCTTTATCGGCGATCTCCGCCAACAACGCGCTGTAGAGCGGATTGTCGGATTCGCCGCGCAGGCAGGCGATGCGCAGTTCGTGGATGTTGCTGCGGATACGGCCGCGCAGCTCTTCGGTCGCCGCCTCGGTAAAGGTCACCACCAGCAGTTCTTCAACGCTGATGGCGCGGGGATAGGCGGCCTCACCGCCCAGCCCCAACAGCAGCCGCAGATACAGCGCGGCGATGGTAAAGGTTTTTCCGGTGCCCGCAGAGGCTTCTATCAGGCGCTCGCCGATCAGGGGCAAGCGCAGGGGATCCAAAGACTCAGCGGTGTCGGTCATTCATTCTCTCGCATCAGGGGTAAGGATTGCTGCAATGCGCTGACGTTTTCCCACACTTTGCCGCCTTTCGGCTGGGCATAGTCCGCTTTGCCATTCTGGCTACCGGAAATCTGGGACAAGATCGTCATGCCCTGCGGATCCACCACCGTCTGATGGAAGAAGTCGGCAAGTTTTTGCGGCGTCAGCAGTTTAATCTGAGCCACTACTTTATCACGTGAATCAAAACGCATATTACCGCGATCGAAATCTTTGCTCAGTTTCGAGGCTTCATCGCCCAGCGTCTGCGGCGCCTGCAGCATCTGGCTTATCACCGCCTGCTGGAGCTGAGCAAACTCTTCCGGCTTCATCGCCCGCAGCTTCGCCTCCGCGGTGGGGAAAAAGGCCTGGAACCGCTGCCAGAGGAAGGCCGGCTGCTTATCGCTACTCTGCAGCAGGAAGCCCATGCCCCACTGGCGCCCCACGTTCATCGGGAAGGCAAAGACCGCGTAGCCGAGCTGCTCTTCAGTACGCAGCTGGTTGTAGAACCACGGCTGAATGATCTGCCCCAGCAGGGTGCTGGCGGCGGTGCTGCTGAACTCATCCACGTTGGGCGGCGCAAACACCGCGGCCAGCGCGGAGTCGGTGCTATTGCCCGCTTTGTTGAAGATCGCCAGCTGCTGCCGGTTCACCACCACGTCTTTATTACGGCACCATTCGTTGCCGTCAGCGCCCAGCTGCTGCTGGATCTGGCGGGCCAGGGTCGTGGCGGCATCGGCGGTCATATTGCCTATCACCATCAGTTCAGGACGCCCCCTGGTTTTCAGGTTGGCGCGGTAGTCGAGCACCTCTTTAAGGGTAATGGAGGGCAGCAGCGCCCGGCGCACTTCGCGCTGGAAGTACGGCACCTGCGAGACCATCTGGATCGGCATTATCGCCTGATCGTAGGCTTTGCCTTTCTCGGCGGAATCCATCATCTGCGCATACCAGGATTTGGCCTGCTCCAGCTGCTCCTCAGTCGGCGTATAGCTGAAGTATCCCTGCAGCAGATCGCTGAACAGCGCCGGAAGATGCTGGGTATAGCCGTTGGCATTGACCATTAATCCGTTATTAGCGCCGGTAGAGAACGAAATGCCGCCGACCGCCGCCTGGTTACTGAGCTGGTCGAGGGCGATGCCGGCGAGATAATCGTTGAGGGCAAACATCACCTGCCGGCGAGCGCTGTCCATCGCCTGGGGATTACGCAGCACCAGGGAGATGTCCGCCTTCGGCTCGCTGGCAAAATACTGGCTCGGGGCATACACCACCCGCAGCGTCGGTTCATCAAGGATCAGCTGCGGATGCGGCCAGGCTTTATCGCTTTTGATAAGGGTGAAGTCATCCGGAATATAGGGGTTGAGCGCCGGCAGCTGCAGCTGGATGGCCTGCGATTTGTGCTGCCAGTCAGCGAACGTCTGCTCGCTAATCTTATCCACCTGATACGGCGCATCGACAAAGTAAGCCGTCTTGTTATGCGGCTCCTGGGGGCTGATATACCAGATGCGGGCGTTCTGCGGGGTCATCATCGCCAGCCGGTCTTTGATCGCCTGCGGGTCGTACTGGTCGGCAATGTTGACTACGTCCAGCGCATGCTCGACCGGCACCCGGATCATGGTGTCCGCCAGCCATTCCACGTAGTCCATGTCGCGGTTGATCGACGGATAGCGGAAATCCAGCGCCAGCACATGCGCCAGTTCGTCGAAATAGCGTTTGTCGATGCCCTGAGTACGCAGGAGGTCGAGGTAGCTGAAAATGGCCGCCGTCACTTCATCGCGGTGCGCCAGGCCTTTGTCGGTGAGGGTGGCTGAGATCGCCAGTACGCCGCTGTTGCCGTTTACCACCGGATCGGAATCGGCGCGGATACCTTCCGCCAGGCCCTGTTTTTGCAACCAGTCAGAGAGCGTGCCCGGGCTGCGGTTGCCGATAAGATAGGTGACCAGCTCATCGGTTTTGCTGCGGAAGCGATCGCTGTTGTTGTCGATGCGAAACTCGACGCGCAGCACTTTACGCGGCATCGCCGGCACATAGTGAATAATGATGCCTTTTTGCGCATCCGTGACCACCGGGACGGTAATTTCCGGCCTGCTGATCTGACGATTCGGCACGCGGCCAAAGGTGTCCGCAGCCATGCGCGCCAGCGCCGGCAACGGCTTGTTGCTGTAGATCACCGCTTTCATCAGATTGGCGGAGTACCAGCTATCGCGGAAGGTGTGCAGCGCATCAAGCACCGGGCTGCCGGGCTTATCGCTGAGCGTCTCGAGGTTGCCACCGGAGAAGTGGGCCGCCGGGTGAGCCGGGTTGATGGTCTCCGCGCTGACCTGGGCCATGCGCATCCCGTCTCGCGTCCGGGCCATCGTCAGCTCGGCGTTGACCGCGTTACGTTCGCGGTCGGCATATTTTTTATCCAGCAGCGGCGCGGCGATGGCGTCGGCCAGGCGATCTACGGCCCCGTCCAGCGCATCATTTTCCACTTCAAGATAAAACGCGGTGCGGTAGGGCGCGGTACTGGCGTTATGGCTGCCGCCGTGCAGCTTAAGAAACTCTGCAAGGCTGTCAGGCTGGGGATATTTTTGCGACCCCATCAGCGTCATATGTTCCAGAAAATGCGCCAGCCCCTGATGATCTGCCGGATCCTGCAGGGATCCCACCGGCACCACCAGCGCCGACAGCGATTTCACCGCCTGCGGATCGGAAACCAGCAGCACGACCATGTCGTTATCAAGGCGGATCGCCTGATACTGACGCGTATCTTTTTCGCTTTTGCGGATCGTCTCCTGAATCGGCTGCCATCCGGTGTCGGCCTGACTAAACGGCGCCCAGAGGGCGGCCAGCACAACAAAAACCTTGAACCATAAACTGCGGGGCATTCACGAACCTCATCATTAACAAACTTGCGCTGCACAGCGTGCAGCCTTTTATGTCCATCAGTCCGTGATACGTTGCGCATATTAAATGAACCGTCATTCACTGCGCAATTTTTATACTATTTAAATTTGTGTGGACCGATGGTAACGATATAGCGGTAACAGATAACGCTGCGTCTGGGCAATGATTTCTTCGTAATGCGCCGGCTCCAGCGAACGCCACAGGCGTTGATACCAGATATCGGCGCCCTCCCCGCTGACCACCATGTTCCCTTCGTAGGTCTGCAGGAATTTGCTCCGCGCTTTCTGCTGCGTCTCTTCGTCCATTAAGATGACATCCTTTTCGGCGTCGTAACAGGCTTTCAGCCAGGCGCCACCGCTTTCCGGCAGCAGCAGCAGCGGCTGCGACATCCCCAGCAAATAGCCATCCACCAGCTCGTTAAGGTACGCCTGCGCCTCGGCGGGCGCCAGCGCCGGAAAGCGCCACTCTCCCTCTTTCCGCACAAACAGCCGGCTCTCGCCGGTGCCGCCGCTGGAGCAGTAGACAAGGTGTTCCAGCCAAAGTTGCATCCCCTGGGAGACGCTCAGCAGCGAAGGCCGCCAGCGCAGCAGACCGTCCGGCTGCACCTGCTGCAGCCAGCCGGTCAGGTTCACGCCGCCGCACTGCAGATCGATCTCCATGCTCTGCGCCTGCTGGCGCTCGGCCATCACCCGCTCGGCCAGCGCCTGCATCTCCAGGCGCTGCGTCTCCCAGACCAGCTCGCCAAAGGCGCCATACGGCAGCTCGCCGGCGGCGCGAAAGCGGCGGAACATAGCCGAGACGTCCTGCTCCTCAATAAGCGTATTGAGCAGTTGCTGATTCAGTTGATAACGGCTCAGCCCTTCAAGAGTGAACGGCTCGTCGTCTGGAATATCGTCCTCTTCGGCGCGGAAATTGACCCGCAAACGCTGCTGAAAGAACGCGCGTACCGGGTGCTGCCAGAAGCGCAGAAGCTGATCGAACGGCAGGCTGTCAATCGGCGGCGCGGTGAGCGGCTGTATAAAATCGCTATGCGCCTCTCCCTGCTGGCCGGCGGCCGCCAGCCATTCACGAGCGTAGCTCTTGTTCTCGTCTTCCTGGAAATTGGCAACGTCGAACGGCATGCGCGTATGCAGATGGGTGATATGGGCTTTAACCCGCGCTTCGCTGGCGTCGCAGTCAAGCTCTTCGTCACCGGCGAGACAGTGGCTCTGGCCGATATAATCCACCAGCTCCTGCACCAGCACCGAAGGAAAACGCTCGCTGTTGTCCTGGATCGAACGGCCGATATAGCTGATATACAGCGTCTGCTCGGCGGACATCAGCGCTTCGAGGAACAGATAGCGGTCATCATCGCGCCGGCTGCGGTCGCCGCGCTGCGGCTTCTGGCTCATTAAATCAAAGCCCAGCGGCGGTAGCGTGCGCGGATAAACCCCGTCATTCATCCCCAGCAGGCACACCACCTTAAAGGGGATCGAACGCATCGGCATCAGGGTACAGATATTGACCGGGCCGGCAAGAAAGCGCTGGCTGATCCGCTGCTGATCGAGGCGCTGGGCCAGCTCATCGCGCAGCAGCGTCAGCGGCACCTGCTCGCCATACTGCGCCTCCAGACCGCTATCAATAACCGCCAGCCACTGCTGCTCAATCAGCGCCAGCGCCGCTTCGGTCTCACTGTCCGGCAGGAAAAAGTCATTCAGCAGATCGCGACAGACCGGCAGCCACTCCGCCAGCGGCCGCTGCTGGGCCAGGCCGCGTCGCCACAGATTAAGCTGCATCAGCAGCGACGCGAGGTTGCCCACCAGCTCGGCGATCAAACCGCTGGATTCGTCATACGGCAGCACCGACTGCCATTCTCCCTCGCGGCTGTCCATCGCGTAGCCCAACAGCATGCGGGTGAGGCCGAACCGCCAGGTATGCTGCCCGGTCGCCGGCAGGTCCAGCTCACGGACGTTGTCGTCATCCATTCCCCAGCGGACGCCGGACTCGTTCACCCACTGGCGCAGGTAGCGCAGCCCTTCTTCCGTGATATTAAAGCGCGCCGCCAGCACCGGGACGTCCAGCAGCGCCAGCACATCTTCACTGGCGAAGCGGCTGTCCGGCAGTGAGAGCAGCGTAATAAACGCCTGCAGCACCGGGTGCGACTCTCGGGCGCGACGGTCGGAGATCGCCCACGGCAGCCAGCGATCGCCGCTGGCGGCGCCAAACACCGCCTGTATATAGGGGCTGTAGCTGTCGATATCCGCCACCATGACGATGATATCCCGCGGCGTGAGCGTCGGATCCGCCTCCAGCATCGCCAGTAGCCTATCGTGCAGAACCTCCACTTCGCGCTGCGGACTGTGGCAGACGTGAATGCTCAGACTGCGGTCATCCAGCGTCAGCGGACGTTTGTCGCGACTGTGGGCGAATGCCTCTGCGCTCTGCCCGGCCACCGCCGCGTTGCGTAGTTCAAGGATATCCGACTGCAGGTTATGCAACAGGTTATCGGGGGCGATGTCGACAAAAGCGTCCAGCTCCTCATAGCGCTCCAGCCCCGCCAACAGGTAGATATAGTCGCGCCCCAGTTTCCCCCAGGAGGCGAGCAACGGGTTGCCGACATCCTGTTCCCCGGCGTCATTAAACAACCCCGGCGCCTGCTCGGTGTCGCGAAACAGGGGGAGCGCGCGCGCCTCGCGGTGATGGCGCCGCTGCCGCGACAGCAGCTTCGCCAGGAACGCCGGATCCTTAATGTCTCCCCAGTAGTAGCGGCAGGGGTTGGTAAACAATACGTAGACATCGACATGCTTACCCAGCGCCTGCAGGGCCTGAAGATAGACCGGCGGCAGCGCGGAAATCCCGCAGATGAAGACGCGCGACGGCAGCCCGGCGGGCGGTTCGTCCGCTTTTTCCAGGGTACTGATAAAGCGCTGGTAGAGATTGGCGCGGTGCCACTGCGGCTGCCCCAGCTCGGCGGTGTAGCTCACCAGCGCCTGCCACAGCGGCGCCTGCCACTGCTGGGCATCGCCGAGACCTTCCACCCGCTGGCCGGCCTCCCAGCGCATCAGCCACTCCGGGCGATAGACGAGGTACTGGTCATAGAGGTCCGCCACCCGGGCGGCCAGCTGAAACAGCTTGCGCTTGTCGCCGTCATCGCTCAGATACTGGCGCAGCAGGATAAAATCGTCTTCCTCCAGGTGCTGCGGCAGGAGGGTCATCAGCTTCCAGCTCATGCTCTGCTTGCTGAAGGCGCTTTCGCCCGGAATATCTTTCAGGACGCGCACGAACATATCCCAGATAAAGCTCGCCGGCAGCGGGAACTCGATATTGGCGGCAATCCCGAAGCGCGCGGCCAGGGTCATCTGCAGCCACTGCGCCATGCCGGTACTCTGCACCAGCACCATTTCGGCCTGAAAAGGGTCATCCAGCCGCTGGCGCTCGACGATAAACTCCATCAACGCCTCGAGAACATCCAGCCGGTTTGAGTGGTATACCCTTAACATAATTGCTCCTGACTACTGGCTGACCGGGCAATGCAGCCGGGTCATCTGCACCCGCTTTGCAACGGGTCTACTGATCGTTACCGTGATGCTGACACATCTTTGCCTCGATGTCTGCATACGGCTTACCTGCCCGCGTGCCGGCGACGGCGGCGCGGAGAGCTGGCTATAGCGCCACGCGTCGCGCCACAGTTGACGGGTCTGGTTCAACTGGACAATTCCTTGCGCCATTCCGCGCTGATAGCCGCCCAGCGCGGTGACCGTCAGCACCATCAGCGCCATCGCCAGCACGGTCTCCGGCAGGCTAAACCCCCGCTGACGCTTCAGGGCATTTGACATAAGCTCGCCTCCCTGAGCGGGCAAAAATCGCTCCAGCCGTGGGCGGAGAAACGCACCTGCCCGCCGCGCACCTCGCCGGACTGCCAGACCTGCACCTCGCCGCTGGCGCTGCTGAGCACCAGTGAACCGTCGCCGAAGATACGCAGACAGGCGCGCCAGCCCTGCGGCGCCTGCTCCCGGCAGGCCAGCGCCACCTGCGCCGACCAGACCTGCTGTTTTCCCCACTGCAGCGCGGAATGGGCTATCGCCGTATCGCGGATCGCTTGCGTTTCGCTGGCGGTTTGCGCCAGCAGCGCCCGCTGCTGCAGGTTAAGCCCCTCGAGTAACAGGCTGCCGAGGGTCAGCAACAGGAGCACCATCAGCAGCGACGACATTCCACGCTGGCGGATCACAGGTTATACCCCGTCACCCGCTGCTCAACCTCGCTCGTCAGGCCCGTCTGTTGCGCGGAGCGCGCCGCCAGCGTCACGCTCAGCTCCGGCGCGAAGCCCGGGGGTGACCTGACGTTGTACCGAGAAGCGCGTCACCACGATGGCGGCCGGGTTGGTGATTTTCTCCCATCCACCGCCGCGGCAGTCGCTGGCCCCGCGCAGGGTCTCCAGCGCGCCGTCGCGCAGGCGAAAGCCGGTGCTCTCCGCCGCTGCCGCGGGGGAGTTTTCCCATCTCCCGTTGCTGTTCGCATCCCAGCGCACAATCAGACACTCGCCGCCAGCGGCTAGCTCCAGCCCGGCTCCGCCGCACGCTCCCCGGCAGTACCCGGCGCGCTGCAGATGTTTTCCCACGGCATGCACGCGCTGCCACAGCTCGTTCTCCAGGGCCAGCTGTTCGCCCTGGCGCAGAATATGACGCTGCAGGGCAGGCAGAAAGCGGCAGGCCCCCATCAGCAGCAGCGAGCCGATGGCCATGGCGATAAGCGCCTCCGCCAGGGAAAATCCGCGGCGGCTCACTGACACCCTCCTGCGCTGTCGCTGCGGCATAAACGAATCCGCCCCCAGTGTGAGATCACAATGCTCCAGCTGCCGGCCGCGCTCTGCAGCCGCAGATTACCCGCCCAGGCGGTGCTGCGCAGACCATAAAACCCCAGACCAGGCGTAACGCCAGCCAGCGTGATCCCCGGCCAGCGCGGGCGCAGCGTGAAGGATGTCCCCGAGGCGCAGTCAGGCCCCTCCCCCTCCGCGCTCAGGCACCAGCCCACTTCGTCCTGGCCGACGCGAAGCACGCGATCCCGGTTGTAGGCGTTGGCGTCATCGCGCAGAAAGAGCAGAAAATCCCGCACCTGGACGGCGGTTTGCCACAGTCGTTGCTGCTGCTGCCAGCGCTGCCAGCCGTACAGGCCGCCGACGCTGAGGATCATCATCAGTGTCAGCGTTACCAGGGTTTCCATCAGGGTGTAGCCATGTTCTCTGTTCATGGCGTCGAGTATGCCGCGGCGATTAGCCCTGGCGCGACGACGGAAAATAGCTTTCCCGGCCAGATACGCAAAAAAGCTTTGCATACTCGACAGAAGGACATTTTTTTGCGAACGTCTACCCAACTTCGCCCACCGCAACCACCTGTGGCCTGGGGGGCAGGTGAAAACAACCTTCTCCCGGTGGTAACGGAAAGCGCTCCCATCGGGTGGTGCGAAGGGCATAAAAAAACCGGCGCCATCGGGCGCCGGTTGGTTATCTCTGCTGGGGATTAAATCGCCACCGGCGCTTTAATGCCCGGGTGCGGATCGTAACCTTCAATCTCGAAGTCTTCAAAGCGGTAGTCGAAGATCGACGCCGGCTTGCGTTTGATGACCAGCTTCGGCAGCGGACGCGGTTCGCGGCTTAGCTGCAGGTTGGTCTGCTCAAGATGGTTGCTGTACAGATGGGTGTCTCCGCCGGTCCAGACGAAATCACCGACCTGCAGATCGCACTGCTGCGCCACCATATGCACCAGCAGCGCATAGCTGGCGATATTGAACGGCAGGCCGAGGAACACATCGCAGGAACGCTGATACAGCTGGCAGGAGAGCTTGCCGTCGGCGACGTAGAACTGGAAGAAGGCGTGGCACGGCGCCAGCGCCATTTTATCCAGCTCGCCGACGTTCCATGCCGAGACGATGATCCGGCGGGAGTCCGGGTCGTTTTTCAGTTGGTTCATCACCGTGCTGATCTGGTCGATATGACGACCGTCCGGCGCAGGCCAGGAACGCCACTGTTTGCCGTAGACCGGCCCCAGGTCGCCATTCTCATCCGCCCACTCGTCCCAGATGGTGACGTTGTTCTCGTGCAGATAGGCGATGTTGGTGTCGCCCTGCAGGAACCACAGCAGTTCATGGATGATGGAGCGTAAATGACAGCGCTTGGTGGTCACCAGCGGGAAGCCTTCCTGCAGGTTAAAACGCATCTGATGGCCGAAAATGGAGATCGTGCCAGTGCCGGTGCGGTCATTTTTTGGCGTGCCCTCGGTGAGCACTTTCTGCATCAAATCAAGATACTGTTTCATGGTTCCTCAAGAATTCTGTGGCTGCGGACGGTGGCGGTAAGCCCAAACCATCATAATGATACCCGCAAGCACCATCGGGATCGAAAGAATCTGCCCCATGCTGATGTACTGCACCCAGCCGCCGGTGAACTGGGCGTCGGGCTGGCGGAAGAATTCCACGATGATGCGGAACAGGCCGTAGCCAATCAGGAACAGACCGGAAACGGAGCCGGTCGGGCGCGGTTTACGGATAAACAGGTTGAGGATCAGGAACAGTACCACGCCTTCCAGCGCCAGCTCGTACAGCTGCGACGCGTGACGCGGCAGCGCGCCGTAGGCATCGAACAGCGATTGCCATTCCGGATGCGTCGGCAGCAGCGCCAGGTCTTCGGCACGGGAGCCCGGGAAAATCATCGTGTAGTGGAAGCTCGGGTCTACGCGGCCCCACAGCTCGCCGTTGATAAAGTTGCCCAGACGCCCGGCGCCAAGACCAAACGGGATCAGCGGCGCGATAAAATCGGAGACCTGGAAGAAGGTGCGTTTGGTGCGTCTGGCGAAGATAATCATCACCAGGATCACGCCGATCAGGCCGCCGTGGAACGACATGCCGCCGTCCCAGACGCGGAACAGATACAGCGGATCGGCAAGAAATACCGGCAGGTTGTAAAACAGCACGTAGCCGATACGGCCGCCCAGGAAGACGCCGAGGAAGCCCGCGTAGAGCAGGTTTTCCACTTCATTTTTCGTCCAGCCGCTGCCCGGACGATTCGCCCGACGGGTGGCCAGCCACATCGCAAAGACAAAGCCCACCAGGTACATCAAACCGTACCAGTGGAGGGAGACCGGGCCTAGAGAAAAAATGACCGGATCGAACTCCGGAAAATGCAGGTAGCCACTATTCATCTGTCACCATAAAGACTTGTTATTCCGCCGAAAGTGGACAGCGGTGATGATCCATGCCCGAACAAAACGGGCACGCCGAAGGAGGCGAATCATAGCATAAGCCACAAGAGCGATCCGCGCCGAACGTGTAAAAGATATGTATACGGATGCTAACAGAATGCCGTTTTCCCGGCGGTACCCTATTTTGCCGGAGGGGGCGAGCAGAGGATCCCCGGGTTACGGCTTACGCCTCACCCGGGCTGGCGCTACCGCCCGCCGCGGATCAGGCCGCCGAGACCGCGACGCTCCATAAAGGCCGCCACCTGATGGCGCACCTCGGCGGTCATCTGCGCATCGAGGCTGCGACGCGACAGCTCCTGCGCCTCTTCGATATCAATGCGGCGCAGCAGATACTTCACCCTCGCCACCGAGCGGCCGTTCATCGACAGATGGCGGTAACCGAGGCCGATAAGGATCGTCACGCACATCGGGTCGCCCGCCATCTCGCCGCACAGGCGCAGATCGATGCCAAAGCGCTCCGCGTCATGGGCGATCATCGCCAGCGCCCGCAATACCGCAGGATGCAGGCTGTCATACATGCTGGCGACCCGGGTATTGTTGCGGTCGACGGCCAGCAGGTACTGGGTCAGGTCGTTCGTCCCTACCGAGATAAAATCGATCCGGCTGGCCAGCTGCGGCAGCATAAAGACCATCGACGGGACCTCCAGCATCACCCCCAGGCGCGGACGTGGGATGGCGTAGCCGATCATCTCTTCCACTTCCCGGCTGGCGCGATCGATCAGCCGACGGGCCTCATCCACTTCCTCCAGACTGGTCACCATCGGCAGCAAAATGCTGAGGTTGCCGGTGGCGGCGTTGGCGCGCAGCATCGCCCGCACCTGGATCAAAAAGATCTCCGGCTGATCGAGGGTGATGCGGATCCCGCGCCAGCCGAGGCACGGGTTCTCTTCGCTGATCGGCATATACGGCAGCTGTTTATCCGCGCCGATGTCCAGGGTACGCAGGGTCACCGGTTTGCTGTTAAACATCTGCAGCATGCCCTGATACTGGGCGACCTGCTCCTCTTCTGAGGGGAAGCCGCTCTGCAGCATAAAGGGAATTTCGGTGCGGTAGAGGCCAATGCCGTCAACAAAGCTGCCGAGCTTCTCTTCGTGCTCCGGGCTTAAGCCGGCGTTGAGCATGACTTTCACCCGCTCGCCGCTTTTCAGCTCCGACGCGCGCTGGAGATCGTCCTCCGCCAGGCGGCTGAGTTCGTTCTCTTCGCTGATAAGGCGCTGATACTCCTGCAACAGGACAGGTTCAGGATCCACCAGCAGTTCACCGCGATAGCCATCGACAATCAGCGTATGGCCATGCAGCAGCGAGGGCTGAATATCGGCGCCCATCACCGTTGGGATGCCGAGGGCCCGCACCATAATAGCGGCATGGGAGTTGGCGGCGCCATCGCGCACCACCACGCCGGCCAGGCGATCCTGCGGCACTTCGGCGAGGGTGGTGGCCGACAGCTCGTCCGCCACGAGGATAATGCGCGCCGGCCAGGTGTTGGGCCCCTGAATACTGTCGTCGAGATGGAACAGCAGACGCTGGCCCAGGGTACGCAGATCGCCGGCCCGCTCTTTCAAATAGCCGTCGCTCAGCGCGGCAAACTGTTCGGCGAACTTCTCAATGATCCTTTTGACGGCCCACTCGGCGACGGCGCCTTTGTCAACTTCGGCAAACAGCTCGCGACGCAGGCGGGCGTCAGAGAGCAGGTGCGAGTAGAGATCGAAGATCGCCGCCGTCTCTTTTTGCGCCCCGGCAGCGTAGCGTTTGCTGTAGCGACGAAACTCGTTGGCCGCCTCTTCCAGCGCACCGGTCAGGCGTTCGCGTTCCGAGGCGGTGTCCAGCGTCGAGGCTTCATACACCTGCTCCATCAGCGGCAGGCTGACGTCCATCCAGCCCTCGGCGATCGCCACCCCGGAAGAGGCCGGCAGAGCGCGAATGCGCGTTTGACGATACTGGCCGAACAGGGCGTTCAGCTGGGACTGGGAGAGGATCGCCGCCATCTGGGTGGCGAGGGTGACGAGGAAAGACTCTTCGCTTTCATCAAACTGACGCAGCTCGCGCTGCTGGACCACCAGCACGCCCAGCAGCTGGCGGCGCTGAATGATCGGCACGCCAAGGAAGGCGCGGAAGCGGTCCTCTTTGACGGCGGGGATATATTTGAAGCTGGGGTGTTTTTGCGCATCGGCGAGGTTGATGGGTTCCGCCAGGCGGCCAACCAGCCCCACCAGGCCTTCATCGAACGCCAGCGCAACGGTGCGCCCGCGAGGTTTTTTTAACCCGCGGGTGGCCATCAGGTAATAGCAGCGTCGGTCATTGTCAGCCAGGTAAACCGAGCAGACTTCCGTCTCCATCGCCTGGCAGACATCCGTCACCAGAATATCCAGCGCCTCGTTTAAACGCGGCGCGCTCGCGACCTTCTCGACTATTTCTCGCAACCGAGTGAGCATAATGTGCGTGGCTTAACCTCTTTTACGTCGATAAGCAGGCGCGTTTTGCGGCTTAGGTGCGCTCTCCGCCAGCGACATGGTCACGCTGGCGAACTCTTTCATCACCCGGCGGTAGACGTCGCGCTTAAACGACACCACCTGGCGAACCGGGTACCAGTAACTCACCCAGCGCCAACCATCAAATTCAGGTGTACTGCTGGTTTGCATATTGATGTCCGCATCATTGCCGATCAACTGCAAAAGAAACCACTTTTGTTTCTGGCCGATACAAACCGGCTTTGTGTCCCAACGCACCAAACGTTTAGGCAACTTGTAACGCAGCCAGTTACGGGTTGAGGCCAGGATCCGCACATCTTTACGGCTTAACCCGACCTCTTCAAACAATTCCCGATACATCGCCTGCTCTGCGGATTCTCCTGGATTAATGCCCCCTTGCGGGAACTGCCACGAGTGCTGACCATAGCGCCGGGCCCACATCACCTGGCCCTGACGATTACAGATTACAATACCGACATTTGGGCGGTAGCCATCGTCATCAATCACCGGACTACCTCAAGATAAGCTTCAATGTGAATGATTGTTTCACACTCGCCGGAAACGGTAAACCACTCTGTTCGCACACTGAGAACGGATAACATTTGAATAACTCACAGTAATTGCCAGAGTTATAAACAATGAAAGCGCGTGACAGCCGATTTTATTCACTTTTTCTGTGGATAGAGTTGTGAAGAAGTACGGAATTAACCCGGAAAAACCCAGAGTAATCCGAACATCGCATCGCTAGCATCTGAAAATAATAGTATCATATTCATAAAGTTAGAATATATTCCTTTCACCCATTACAGCATAACGTGACGATCATCACACATGCGATCCGCCGACTGATGAAAGATCGAGCAATGTCGATTTTATCCACAGATTACGCGCAGGCCACCGGCAGATTTTCTCTAAAAATTCGATTTTCGTCGCACGTCAAGGCTGTAAATCGAACCAGTAGTGAGTCTTTTCCCCAGTTATCCCACTTTTCTGTGGATAACATGGTGTAAGATCCTGTTTATTGTCAGTGACCAGTTCTGGAAAACCCGTTTACACCGTTTTCATAAGCCGCATGATGAGTTTAAAAAGCCATATAAATCATGAGATTGGTATAGTTACTCAGAAAACGGTAAACTCTATCCACAACGCGCAAAATTAGCGCTCACTTTTTAACCAAAGGTATTGCCCTATGCCCGCTATCGCTCCGCTCGCCTCACCGCCGCAAAGTCAGGAACAGCTGCTGGCCCAGGCCCGCCAGCTGGCCGGCTATTCGCTGGGCGAGCTGGCGGCGCTGGCGGGGATCCCCATTCCGCGCGATCTGAAGCGCGATAAAGGCTGGACGGGCATTCTGCTGGAGCTGTGGCTGGGCGCCAGCGCAGGCAGTAAACCCGAGCAGGATTTCGCCGCGCTGGGGGTCGAGCTCAAAACGATCCCCATCGACAGCCGGGGACGCCCGCTGGAGACCACTTTCGTCTGCGTCGCCCCGTTAACCGGCAATAGCGGCGTCACCTGGGAGAGCAGCCATGTACGGCATAAGCTGCAGCGCGTCCTGTGGATCCCGGTGGAGGGTGAACGCACCATCCCGCTGGCGGCGCGGCGCGTCGGCGCACCGCTGCTGTGGAGCCCGGACGAAGACGAGGAGCGCCAGCTGCGCATGGACTGGGAAGAGCTGATGGATCTCATTGTTCTCGGTGAGGTCGAGCGCATTACCGCCCGCCACGGCGAGGTACTGCAGTTAAGACCGAAAGCCGCCAACAGCAAGGCGCTGACCGAAGCCATCGGCGCCCGCGGGGAGACAATCCTCACGCTGCCGCGCGGTTTCTATCTGAAAAAGAATTTTACCGCCGCTCTGCTTGCCCGCCATTTCTTGTTACAACACGATTAATTTTTTGTTCTGCGTTGGGGGTTGCATATAATTGCTGCTTTCTATTTTGCAGGACTTTGAACAATGTTATTTGCATGGATAACCGATCCTAACGCCTGGCTGGCGCTGGGCACATTGACGTTGCTGGAGATCGTGCTCGGGATCGACAATATTATTTTCCTCTCTCTGGTCGTGGCTAAGCTCCCCACCGCCCAGCGCGCCCATGCGCGCCGGATCGGTTTGATGGGCGCGATGGTCATGCGTCTGGCGCTGCTGGCCTCAATCGCCTGGGTCGTTAAGCTTACCAACCCGCTCTTTACCGTTTTCGGTCAGGAGATCTCGTTTCGCGATCTGATCTTGCTGCTCGGCGGGCTGTTCCTTATCTGGAAAGCCAGTAAAGAGATCCATGAATCTATCGAAGGTGAAGAGGAGGGGCTGAAGACCAACGTCCACTCCTTCCTCGGCGCCATCGTGCAGATCATGCTGCTGGATATCATCTTTAGCCTCGATTCAGTGATCACCGCCGTCGGCCTGTCGGATCATCTGTTCATCATGATGGCGGCGGTGGTGATCGCGGTGGGGGTGATGATGTTCGCCGCGCGACCCATCGGCGATTTTGTTGACCGTCATCCTTCGGTGAAAATGCTGGCGCTGTCGTTTCTGATCCTCGTCGGCTTTACCCTGATGCTGGAAAGCTTCGACGTCCATGTGCCGAAGGGATACATCTATTTCGCCATGTTCTTCTCTATCGCGGTGGAGAGCCTTAACCTGCTGCGTAATAAGAAAAACCCGCTGTAAACCACAAAATTGCAGCCTGGTCACAGGCTGCAACCCTTTTTCAGACTTTACTGCTTTTTATGTCTCACAAATCAGGCTATTAATAGACGGGTATGGGGTGCAGCTACTGAAGAGGTGTTGACGATGAAGAAATGGGCAGTATTGATTTCCGCCGTAGGACTGGCGTTCTCGGTTTCCGGTTGCAGCAGCGATTACGTCATGGCGACCAAAGATGGGCGAATGATCCTGACCGACGGTAAACCTACCGTGGATGACGATACCGGTTTAATCAGTTACGAAGATCAGCAGGGTAATAAAATGCAGATCAATCGTGACGACGTTTCGCAAATCATTAAGCGTTAATCTTTCCCTGTCGGCCCCAGCTTCTGTTGACGCTGCGCTTACCGACCACCAGTCTTTTGAGAAGAGTCGGGATATACCAGGACGCCGCGGGTTTCACCCACCGCCCCTCCTCGTCACCCGGCTTTTTTGATTTTTTACTTCCTCTTTTTCTCACCCTCTGCCATGTTGATACTCCTTTGTCGGGGAATGCCTGACCTTATAAATAAAAAGGAAGCTGGCTATGCAGTATCACCGTATCCCACACAGTTCTCTTGAAATCAGCACCCTCGGGCTGGGAACCATGACTTTTGGCGAACAGAATAGCGAGGCCGATGCCCACCAGCAGCTCGATTACGCGGTTGCCAACGGCATCAACCTGATCGATGTCGCTGAAATGTACCCGGTCCCGCCGCGCCCGGAAACCCAGGGGCTGACTGAAACCTACGTCGGCAACTGGCTGGCGAAACGCGGCAATCGCGAAAAGCTGGTGCTCGCCTCGAAAGTCAGCGGGCCCGCGCGCAATAACGACAGCAGCATTCGGCCCAATCACGTCCTGGACCGCAAAAATATCCGCGAGGCGCTGCACGCCAGCCTGAAGCGGCTGCAGACCGATTATCTCGATTTATATCAGGTTCACTGGCCGCAGCGGCCAACCAACTGCTTTGGCAAGCTGGGCTATACCTGGGCCGACGCCGCGCCCGCCGTGACGCTGCTGGATACCCTCGAAGCGCTGACCGAGTTCCAGCGCGCCGGGAAGATCCGCTACATCGGCGTGTCGAACGAAACCGCCTTCGGCGTGATGCGTTATCTGCACCTGGCGGATAAGCACGACCTCCCGCGGATCGTGACGATTCAGAATCCTTACAGCCTGCTGAACCGCAGCTTTGAAGTCGGCCTCGCGGAAGTGAGTCAGTTCGAAGGCGTGGAGCTGCTGGCCTACTCCTGCCTGGCTTTCGGCACACTGACCGGCAAGTATCTCAACGGTGCGAAGCCGGCGGGGGCGCGCAATACGCTGTTCAGCCGCTTTACGCGCTACAGCAGCGAGCAGTCGCAGAAAGCGGTAGCGGCCTATGTGGATATCGCCAAACGCCACGGCCTCGATCCGGCGCAAATGGCGCTGGCCTTTGTGCGTCGGCAGCCGTTTGTCGCCAGCACCCTGCTGGGGGCGACGACCATGACGCAGTTGCAGGCCAACGTGGAAAGTTTGCAGCTTGAGCTGAGCGAAGAGGTATTAGCGGAGATTGAGGCGGTGCATCAGGTTTATACCTACCCGGCGCCGTAAGAAAGCAAAGCCCCGGGTAAGGCGTATACGCCTTACCCGGGCTACCGAAGAGCAGATATTGGCGACCCCATCGCCCAGTCAAGCGCAGCGCAAGCCGGGAGGTTATTTACGCCGCCCCCAGACCCACAGCGCGGCGATGGCCACGGCGAATACCGCGCCAAAGCCTATCCCCACGGCGACCGGTGGAACGCCCACGCTCACCGCCAGGGAATAGAGCCCCAGCATCAGCAGCATCGCCACGTTCTCACCGAGGTTCTGTACTGCAATGGCGTTACCTGCCCCGACCGAATGTTTCCCACGCTCCTGCAGCAGCGCGTTCAGCGGTACGATAAAGAACCCGCCGAACACCCCGAGCAGCAGCAGCAGACCGAACGCCGGCAGCAGCGACTGCTGCACCGCAAAGGCTATCACCGCGATACCGATCAAAATCCCGGCCGGCATACAGCGCGACACCGTCTCCAGGGTCACCAGCTTCGCCGCCGCCCCGGCACCCAGCACAATCCCCACCGCCACCATCGCATTAAGATAGGTGGGCATGGCGTTGCTGGTAATGCCCAGCGCCTCCGGCACCCAGATCACCAGCAGGAAACGCAAGGTCACGCCAGCGCCCCAGAACAGGCTGGTGCCCATCAGCGAAAAGCGGGTTTCGCCGTTGCGCCACAGCGTCCGGCAGGCGCTGAAGAAGCTGTGCGTCATTGGCTTAAAACGCCACGACTGCCCCGGACGCGCCGCCGGCAGCCTGGGTATCCACAGGTTAGCCACTACCGCCCCGCCGTAGACCAGCGCGCAGACGATCAGCGCCGCCAGCACGTACCAGTCGGCGAGGATCCCGCCGGCCATGGAGCCCAGCAGGATCGCCGCGATGGTCGAGGACTCCATCAGTCCGTTAGCCTTCACTAACTTATCGCCGGTGGTGAGTTCGCCGAGAATGCCATACTTGGCCGGCGAATAGGCGGCGGCGCCAATCCCCACCAGCGTATAGCCGATAAACGGATTGACGCCGAAGCAGATGCAGCCGGCGCCGAGCAGTTTCAGGCTGTTGGCCACCATCATCACCCGGCCTTTGGCAAAGCTATCGGCGAACTGGCCGACAAAGGGGGCAAAGAGGATGTAAGCGCCCACAAACAACATCTGCAGGACCGGCTGGCTCCACTCCGGATAATAGAGCTGCTTCATCAGCGCCAGGGTGGCGAAGAGAAGCGCATTGTCGCCGAAGGCCGACAGGAACTGGGCGCAGATCACCGCCACCATCCCTTTCGAGTACAGCGAAGGGTTAGTATGTACTGACTCACTCATGGGTTGTTTCCGCCTCGTCGACCATATTTTTCAGGGTGACATAGTCTGGCTTGCCGCTGCCGAGCACCGGTAGCTGTTTCAGCCAGCGTATATCTCGCGGCACCGCCAGCTCCGGTACGCCGTGCTGGCGAGCGTAGCGCAGCAGGGCTTCACGAGTCAGTTCATTATCGGTGGTAAACAGCACCAGCGCCTCGCCTTTGCTGGCGTCCTGTTTAATCGCCGTGGCGTGCATTTTGTCCGGCGACGCGCCGAGGGCCACCTGCTCCACCATCTCGAGGGAGATCATCTCGCCGGCGATTTTGGCGAAGCGCTTCGCGCGGCCCTGAATGCGGACATAGCCCTGCTCGTCGAAGGTAACGATATCCCCGGTGTCATACCAGCCCGCTTCCATCTCGCCGTGCTGGTTTTCCGCCGCAGGCGCTTCCAGCACGCCGGGGTTTTCCACCCGCAGGTAGCCTTTCATGATGTTCGGCCCTTTCAGCTGCAGCCGCCCCCCTTGATCAATGCCTGGCATCGCCAGCAGGCGGGCGTCCATCCCCGGCAGGATGCGGCCCACGGTGCCGACCTTCGCCGCCATCGGCACGTTAATCGAGACCACCGGCGCGCACTCGGTCACGCCATAGCCTTCGAGAATGCGCAGGCCGAATTTATCCTGCCACAGCTGTTTGGTGCTCTCCTGCAGCTTCTCCGCCCCGGCGACCACGTAGCGCAGGCGGTAGAAATCGTACGGATTGGCGAAACGGGCATAGTTGGCGAGGAAGGTCGAAGTGCCGAACAGCACCGTACAGTTGCGATCGTAGACCAGCTCCGGCACCACGCGATAGTGCAGCGGGCTGGGATAGAGAAACACTTCCGCCCCGGTAAGCAGCGGCGTCAGCAGGCCGACGGTGAGGCCAAAAGAGTGGAACAGCGGCAGCGCCGACATAAAGCGGTCATTGGCGGTAAAATCGGCGATAGTTTTGATCTGCTCGACGTTGGACAGCAGACTCTTATGGCTGTGCACCACCCCTTTCGGATTGCCCTCTGAACCGGAGGTGAAGAGGATCATCGCCGCGTCTTCCGGCTGCTGCTTAACCTGCGCCAGACGCGGCGCCAGCAGATGAGCAAAAATCCACAGTTTGTCAGCGAGGGTGATATCGCCTTTAAGATCTTCCAGGAATACCCAGCGCACCTGGGTCAGTTGCTCCGGCAGGTGCCAGAGTTTGCCTTTATCGAGGAAGGTGCGCGAGGTGAAAATGGTGTTGAGCTCCGCGGCGGCTATCGCGCTGCTGAGCCCTTTCACCCCGGCGGTATAGTTCATCATCGCCGGAATACGCCCGCGGGCGATAGCGCCGAAAATCACCGCCGCGCTGATGCCGGCGTTAGGCAGCATCAGGCCGATCTTCTCGCCCGGCTGGCTGTATTTTTCCAGAATGCGGGCGACAAACAGGGTTTTGGTCAGCAGCTTGCGATAGGTATCCGGCTGGAAGTTGATATCCTCCACGCAGGGTTTGCGCGCGCCGAAGCGGTCCTGCGCCGCCAGCAGCGACTCATACAGGGTTTCCCGCGGGCGCACCGCCATCCGGGCTTCCATCATGATCTGATGCAGCATCTCCCCGGCGATTTTGCGCCGGTCGCGGGCGCGCGGCGCCTCGGGCATCGGCAGATGGGTGGGCGGCAGGAGATGCAGCTGAATACGCGGGAACAGGCGACGTTTCACCAGCCCCTTCAGCCGGCTGAAGGGTGTCAGTTCGGCGCCTTCAATACGCAGCGGCACAATGGTCGCCTGCGATTTGGCGGCGACAAAGGCGGCGCCGTCATAAATTTTCATCAGCGAGCCGCTGACCGAAATTCGCCCTTCCGGGAAAATAACCACCGGCCGCCCCTGCTCAATCAGGCGCACCAGATGTTTGATCGACATCGGCTTGGTCGGGTCCAGCGGCACAAAATCGATAATCGGCGTCAGCGCGCGCATAAACCAGCGCTGGCTGATTGAGGTATAGACCGCAAAAACCGGTCGGACCGGCAAAAACAGCGCCAGCAGAATGCCGTCGAGGAAAGAGACGTGGTTCGGGGTGATTAAGACCTTTTGCTGGTATAAAGCCTGCGTGTCGCCGGTCAGTCTGACCCGGTATAACCCCTTGAACAGCAGTCTGAAAAATCCCAAAAGCATAACAACTCCATGTGACCGGTTGATGAGTCAAAGCAGGTTACACGAGAAGGCATGGGAAAGCAGTGCAGCGGGGGGATTTTCGGAATAAAAAAAACCTGCGCATCCGCGCAGGTCGGTGTAAGACGTTCAGTACGAAGAGCGTACCTGAGAAACTCACCTATCAATACCTCTGGGATCTCGATTGTCACGTTTTTTGGCCGTAACGGGCCAGCGGGAAAACGCAAGGGAGTGAGCCTAAGTGCAACGAGGTATTACGATTTTCGCTATCTGTAACAACGCCGATAGCGGCAAAAAAAAACCTGCGCATCTGCGCAGGCTGGTGTAAGTAAAGTGGTCAACGTGACGTTGACTCCACCTATCAATACCTCTGGGATAGCCAGAATATCAACCGGATCCGCTAACAAACCAGCGAACATTCGCAACAGCGCATCGCAAAGTGTAAGCAAAGGTTTGTATTTCCCTGCGCCGGTTTCAATTACCGATCGCGTCAATGTAAACAGGTCACCGATAAGCCCGCGCTGAATCACATTTGCGCCATTCCTTCGCCGCCGCGCCTTGAATCTGCCGCTCTTTCCCGTAACATAGCAGTATGTAAACGCTTACCCTAGAAAAGGCATGGTATGGCGACTATTAAGGATGTAGCCCGACTCGCAGGAGTCTCCGTCGCTACCGTCTCCCGCGTCATCAACAACTCTCCCAAAGCCAGCGAAGCCTCGCGTCAGTCCGTGGGCGCGGCGATGGAAACCCTGAACTATCACCCCAACGCGAACGCCCGGGCGCTGGCCCAGCAGTCAACGGAAACCGTCGGTCTGGTGGTGGGCGATGTCTCCGACCCCTTCTTCGGCGCGATGGTCAAAGCCGTCGAACAGGTGGCCTACCGCACCGGCAATTTTTTGCTGATTGGCAATGGCTACCACAACGTGCAGAAGGAGCGCCAGGCGATAGAGCAGCTGATCCGCCATCGCTGCGCGGCGTTGGTGGTGCACGCCAAAATGATCCCCGATGAGGAACTCGCCGGGCTGATGAAACAGATCCCGGGTATGGTGCTGATCAACCGCATCCTGCCCGGATATGAAACCCGCTGCGTGGCGCTGGACGACCGCTACGGCGCCTGGCTGGCGACCCGCCATTTGATCCAGCAGGGGCACACGCGTATCGGCTATCTGTGCTCAAACCATGATATCTCCGATGCGGAAGATCGGCTGCAGGGGTACTACGCGGCGCTGGAGGAGAGCGGCCTGCCGTGCAACGACCGGCTGGTCACGTTTGCCGAGCCGGATGAAAGCGGCGGCGAACAGGCGATGACCGAACTGCTTGGCCGCGGCCGCCACTTTAGCGCCGTCGCCTGCTATAACGACTCGATGGCCGCCGGCGCGATGGGGGTGCTGAATGACAATGGCATCGACGTTCCGCGGGAGATTTCGCTGATTGGCTTCGACGATGTCCTGATTTCGCGCTATGTCCGCCCGCGGTTGACTACCGTCCGCTATCCGATCGTCACGATGGCGACCCAGGCGGCCGAGCTGGCTTTAGCCCTGGCGGAGCAGCGGCCGGCGCCGGAGATCACCCATCTGTTCAGCCCGACGCTGGTCCGTCGTCACTCGGTGGTCGCCCCGCAGGAAGGCGATAAGTCATAGCGATAGAGGTGCACGGCGGTGGCCGGGTAATCCAGCCCCTCGCCGATGTAGCGCCAGCCGAAGCGTTCATAGAAATCCCGGCAGGCGGAGTAGAGATAGAGCTCCCGAAAGCCCGCGCGGCGGGCATAATCGATCACATGCCGCTGCAGTTTTCCGGCCAGCCCCTGACCGCGGGCGGCGGGCGCGACGTACAGCGCCGCCAGCCAGGGAAACAGATCCTGGCGGCTGATCAAATCGCAGCGCCAGAGGCCAATCGTGCCGAGCAACTGCTCGCCTTCCACGGCAATAAAGGTCAACGGCAGCGCCTCCGCCGTCTGGCTATGCTGCACGATGCTGGCGAAGAATTGCCGCGGCAGCGTCTCGCCGCCAAAGGCCTGCCACAGCCAGTCGGTCACCTGCGGGGCATACTGCGGCGCAGCGTACAGCGGCAGGATCGTCATACCAGCTTCCCCTGAAAAATCGGCACTGAGTCGAACAGATAGCCGTCAAAGTCGGGGGCGTCCTCATCGGACAGCTCCAGCAGGCTGTTTTTGACGTTTTCCAGATGCTGCCACATCGCCTGCCAGGCGCCCATTACATCGCGACGCCGCAGCGCGGCGAGCAGGGTCTGCCGGTCGCCGAGCCATTTCAGCCGCCAGGCGCGGCTGGCAATATGCACATTGAACTGCTGCCACAGCGGGCTGCTGTCCATCTGCAGCCAGATCCGCTCTACCGTCGCCAACAGCATCTGGTTCTGCGTCGCCCCGGCGAGCACCAGATGGAACAGACGAGCGTTATCCTGCGCGGTGTCGTTGAGAGCGATTGCCCGCTGCTCCTGTTCAATAATCCGCTTCAGATTGTCGATATCGGCGCGGGTGGCCATTTTCGCGGCAAAGGCGGCGATGTTGCTCTCCAGCAGCTGGCGCGCCTGGAGAATTTCAAACGGGCCGACGTCGCTGCTGAGCAGCTGCTCCTCTTCGCTGTCGTTCTCGTGGGGAATGCGCATGACATATACCCCGGATCCCTGACGAATATCCACCGTCCCCTGCAGCTCCAGCATCAGCAGCGCTTCGCGCACGATGGTCCGGCTGACGCCATAGGTTTCGGCAATATGGCGTTCCGGCGGCAAACGCGACCCGACCGGGTAGCGCCCCTGCGCGATCTGGGCGCGCAGGTCATCACCAATCTCCTGATAGGGCTTCTTTTCCGGCGGAACTATCGCTTTTTCCACAAAATCACCTGTGCGTTACATGCCTGCGAGTCAAATACGCCGCTATCTTAGCAAATATTGCCCCCGGCTAGCGGTATTCATCATCGATATCCAGCACCAGTTCACGCCGTTCGCCCAGTTGACGAAACCAGTGCGCCGAGGCTTTGGGTCGCCGGGCGCGATGGTTTTGCAGATCGATTTCGATAAGCCCGTAGCGGTTTTTAAAGGCGTTCATCGGCGATACGTTGTCGGTAAACGCCCACAGCATATAGCCCTGGCAGTTGGCCCCTGCCTCGCGGGCGCGCAGGGTGTGCCACAGATGTTCGCTGATAAAACGAATGCGGTAGCTGTCATCGATGACGCCTTCGCGGTTACGGAACTGGCCTTCGTTTTCCACCCCCATCCCGCTCTCCGCCACGAACCACGGGATGTTGCGATAGTCATTTTTTATCCGCATCGCCATATCAAAGATGATTTGCGGGTAGATTTCCCAGCCGCGAGAGGCGTTCATCCGCCGGCCGGGCAGCTCAAACGGCTCATAATACCAGGCCGGATGGAACGGGGTATGCGGATGCCAGGCCCGCGACGGGGCTTTGACCCGGTGCGGGTAGTAAAGATTAATCCCCAGCTCATCGACGGTGTGCTCGCGGATAACCGCCAGATCCTCCTCGCTGGTCTCCCACGTCACCTGATGCTGCTCAAGCAGCGCGAGAAGCTCCGGCGGCCAGACGCCGTGCACCAGCGGGTCGAGGAACATGCGGTTGTAGAACAGATCGTAGATCTCCGCCGCGCGCAGGTCATGGGGGGCGCGTGAGCGTGGGTAGGTCACCTCCGGATTGAGGATGCAGCCGACGGTCCCGGGATAGCCGAGCTCGCGAAACCGCTTCACGACGCTGGCGGTCGCCAGCACCTTATGATAGTTCCACTGCATCCAGGTGCTGGTGTTCTGCTCATAGGGCCAGCGCAGAGCATCCAGATAGACCCGGGTCTGCACCACAATTGGCTCATTAAAGGTAAACCAGCGCGTCACCTTCGGGTGGTAGCGGGCAAACACCTTCTCCGCGTAGCGCACAAACAGCTCAACCACCGTTTTCGACCCCCAGCCGCCATACTTTTCCAGCAGATAGCCGGGCAATTCATAATGCTCAAGGCAGATCATCGGCGTGATGCCGTTGGCCAGCAGCGCATCGAACAGCTGGTCGTAATAGGCCGCATACTCCTCATCCACCGTGACGTTTTCGTAGTCGGTCAGAAAGCGCGACCAGTTGATTGAGGTGCGGTAGTGGGTCAGCCCGGCCAGCTTCATCAGCTGCACATCTTCCTGAAAGCGGTTGATAAAATCGGTGGCCACCGCCGGGCCATAGCCGTTATGCCAGACGTGGCGATCGTTTTTGTACCAGAGATCGGGCCAGGAGTCCTGCCCTGGTTTTTTCCCGCTCCAGCCTTCGGTCTGCCAGGCGGAAGCCGCCGCGCCAAGGATAAAATCATCGGGAATGGTCATCCGTACGGTAGTCATAGGCTCCTCAGACAGGGTTGGCGGTTTGTTGATTGTCTACCTGACGCTGCGCGGCATCGGCACGGCGGGAGGCGATTTTGACGAAAGGCAGATAGATAAGCACCGCGACGACGATGCAGATAAGCTGGGTCACCACCGCCCCCATCGAGCCGGCGGTGGAGAGCCAGGCGTTGATCAGCGGCGGCGTGGTCCAGGGGACCATCACCACCGCCTTGCCGGCGAAGCCGGTCAGGGTGGCGAAATAGCCGATGCTGCCGGTCACCAGCGGGGTGATGATAAACGGGATGGCGAGGATCGGGTTAAGCATGATCGGCATCCCGAAGATCACCGGCTCGTTAATATTGAACAGCCCCGGGCCTATCGACAGCTTGGCGATCTCTTTCATCTCTTTGCGCCTGGTGGCGATCATCACCGCAATCAGCAGGCCGATGGTCAGCCCCGAGCCGCCGATGCTCATGTAGACATCCCAGAAGGGCATCGTGATGATGTTCGGTACCTCTTTCCCCTGCTCAAAAGCGCTCATATTGACGGTGATCGCTCCCAGCAGCAGCGGCTCGCGGATCGGCTTGATCATCTGGTTGCCGTGAATGCCGATCACCCAGAACAGCTGGGCGACGAACATCAGCAGCAGGATCCCCGGCAGGCTCTGCACCACCCGCTCCAGCGGCTGCTGCACCACCTGGTAGACCGCATCGTAGAGATACATTCCCGTCAGCTGGTGAAAGAGAAAACCAAAGGTGGCGATCGCGGTGGTGGTGATGATCGCCGGGATCAGCGCGGAAAAAGAGGCAGAGACGTTCGGCGGCACGGTATCCGGCATTTTGATCTTCAGTCCCTTGCGCCCCTCCAGCCAGCAGTAAATCTCCACTGACAGAATGGCGATGAACATCCCAAGGAACAGACTGCGGGTATCGGAAAACTGGCGCAGCAGGACATCTTTCACCACGTGCATCTGGCCATCGACCATCATCTCCACCGTGGTCGGCGTGACGCAGATAAAGCAGATCACCGCCAACAGGCCGGGAAACAGGCTTTTGATGCCGTTGATCCGCCCCAGCTCAATACCGATCAGAAACACGGCGCCGATATTGAGGAAGTTGAGCGTAGCGTAGTTTAGCGCGCTGGTGATCGGCTTCAGCGCCGCAAGAAAGGAGAGCGAGGAAAAGCTGGCGAGCCCATTCTTCGGATCCAGCACCATATTGGAGATCAGCACCGAAAAGGCCCCGACGATGATCACCGGCATCAGGGTAATAAACGCCGATTTGATCGCCATAATGTAGCGA
This sequence comes from Klebsiella sp. 10, assembly GCF_018223925.1. NCBI lineage: Bacteria > Pseudomonadati > Pseudomonadota > Gammaproteobacteria > Enterobacterales > Enterobacteriaceae > Klebsiella > Klebsiella sp. 10. The sequence continues at coordinate 85,019 of NZ_JAGRRB010000014.1, read as the reverse complement.
TAGCTGTTGAATGTCGTCGCGAAACGCCCCAGCGCGCCGATCAGTTTGTCCTGTAATGCCATAAAAGAGTACCTCAGAGTAAAGGGCTTATTGCGGCCAGGTGAACAGCCAGAGACTTTTGGCATACCAAAACATAGTCGCCAGGCAAAAATAGTTCTGTGACAGCGCTCGCAACGCGCACAGTGGTATCCCAAATATCCGATAAAATCGACATTGGCATACCAGAGTCTGTCGGCTCGTCAGTTCCTGCCAAAAGCGTGATCGCGATGGTTTTTCCGCCCCGCCCCGTCGATATGTCCCTTTTCGGTCTGTGATAAACTGCGCTTTACCACGTGAAATCAGGAATCGATGAATGGCTACAATGCTGGATGTCTCAATTCGCGCAGGCGTCTCGAAAGCGACGGTTTCCCGCGTGTTGAACGGCACAGGTCAGGTGAAAGAGAGCACCCGCCAACAGGTCTTTAAAGCGATGGAAGAGCTGGGCTACCGGCCCAATTTCCTTGCCCGCTCGCTGGCCAATCAGACCAGCAATAGTATCGGGCTGGTCGTCTCCACCTTTGACGGCTTCTACTTTGGCCGTCTGCTGCAGCAGGCGTCACGCCAGACCGAAGCCTGGGGAAAGCAGCTTATCGTCACCGACGGCCATGATACGCCGGAGCGCGAAGAGGAAGCGGTGCAGATGCTCGCCGACCGGCAGTGCGATGCGATCATCCTCTATACCCGGCACATGAGCGAGAAGGCGATCATGTCGCTGATTAACTCGATCGCCATGCCGCTGGTGGTGATTAACCGCGATGTGGCGCAGGCCCGCGAACGCTGCGTGTTCTTCGAACAGCAGGAAGCCGCCTTCCAGGCCGTGGAGTATCTGATTACCCAGGGCCACCGCGATATCGCCTGCATCACCGTCCCGATGCATACCCCTACCGGCCAGGCTCGCCTGCAGGGCTACCGCAACGCGCTGATAAAACATGGTATTGAGTGGGATCCGAGCCGGGTGAAGTATGGGGACTCGACGATGACTCGCGGCTACGAACTGTGCCGGGAACTGCTGGACGAGAAAGCCCGCTTCAGCGCGCTGTTTTCCTGTAACGATGATATGGCGCTGGGGGCGTCAAAGGCGCTGCATCAGGCGGGGCTGCGTATTCCACAGGATGTGTCGCTGTTTGGCTTCGACGATGCGCCAAGCGCGAAATGGCTGGAGCCGGGGCTGTCGACGGTTTATCTGCCGATCGACAACATGATCACTACGGCTATCGACCAGGCGATCAAGCTTGCCAATCAGCAGCCGATAGAAACGATCCCGCCGTTTACCGGCACGCTGGTGCTTCGCGAGTCGGTGACGACGGGACCTTTTTTTAAATAAGCTCTAAGGCCAGCAGCTCCTGGATGGTCTGGCGACGGCGGATCAGCCGCGCCTTACCGCCATCAAACAGCACCTCCGGCAGCAGCGGACGGCTGTTATAGTTGGACGACATCGAAGCCCCGTAGGCGCCGGTGTCATGGAGCACCAGATAATCCCCAGGCGCCACCGCCGGCAGCAGGCGGGTCTCGACTTTGCCCCCCTCCTGCTGGGTAAAGACATCCCCGGATTCGCACAGCGGCCCGGCCACCACGGTTTCGACCTGCGGCGCGGCGCTGAGATCCCGGCCATCCCCCGCCAGAGCGGTGATATGGTGATAGCTACCGTACATTGCCGGGCGCATCAGGTCGTTAAAGCCGGCGTCAATCAGCACGAAGTGACGGCTGCCCATCTCTTTCACACTGCGCACCTGCGACACCAGCACGCCGGACTCGGCCACCAGGAAGCGTCCTGGCTCAATCTCCAGTTTCACCGGGTGCCCCAGATGGGCCGCGATCTGCTCCCGGGCGCGGTTCCACAGGCCATAATAGTGGGCGGTGTCGATGGCCTCTTCACCTTCGCGGTAAGGAATCGACAGACCGCCGCCGGCGGAGATGGCCTGCAGATCCTGGCCAAAGTCGACGACCTGGCGCACCATCGCGCCGCACACCTGCTCCAGGTGACCATAGTCAACGCCAGAGCCGATATGCATATGGATCCCGACCAGCTGCAGCTGATAGCGACGCATCACTTCCAGCGCCGCCGGCAGGTGGCTGTACCAGATGCCATGCTTGCTATTCTCACCGCCGGTATTGGTTTTCTGGCTGTGGCCGTGGCCAAAGCCCGGGTTGACGCGCAGCCAGACGCGATGGCCCGGCGACACCTCGCCCAGCTGGCTCAGCATGTCGATCGAGCCGGCGTTCACCGGGATCTGTAACGCCTTCACCCGATCGAGGGTGGCGTCGTCGATCAGATCGGCGGTAAAGACGATATCCTCTGGATTCTGCTGCGGATCGTAGCCTGCCGCCAGCGCCCGCTCGATCTCCCCCAGCGACACCGAGTCCACCTTCACCCCCTGCTCACGCATCAGACGCAGAATATGAATGTTAGAGCAGGCTTTTTGCGCAAAACGCACCACGTCGAACTGGCTGAGCTGGGCAATCTGGCGGCGAATAATCTGCGCATCATAGACCCAGACCGGACAGCCAAATTCCGCGGGCAGGCGCAGCAGGTTGTCTGCGGTCAGGTCAGTATCGGTGGCGTAAAGCGAGTGTGGCATAAGAACTCCGGTGCAGTGCGTGTGTTGGTCGCTGTTTTTTTTCGATTACGCCACAGTGGCGGACGAATAAAAAATATCGTTTTATCGCGACTCTATGCAAAAATGATATGGTTCCAGCCGAGCCTCACGGAGACCGCATGCCAGCCGTCAATTTGCGTCATATCGAAATCTTTCACGCGGTGATGACCACCGGCAACCTGACCGAAGCGGCGCGGATGCTGCACACCTCGCAACCCACCGTCAGTCGCGAGCTGGCGCGCTTTGAGAAGGTGCTCGGCCTGCAGCTGTTTGAGCGGACCCGTGGTCGCCTGCAGCCGACGGTGCAGGGCCTGCGTTTGTTTGAGGAGGTTCAGCGCTCCTGGTATGGCCTGGACCGTATCGTCAGCGCCGCCGAGAGCCTGCGCGAGTTCCGCCAGGGCGAGCTGTCGATCGCCTGTCTGCCGGTGTTTTCCCAGTCCTTTCTGCCGCTGCTGTTGCCGCCGTTTCTCGCTCGCTACCCGGAGGTCAGCCTGCAGATCGTCCCCCAGGAGTCGCCGCTGCTGGAGGAGTGGCTCTCCGCCCAGCGCCATGACCTTGGCCTGACGGAGACCCTGCATACCCCCGCGGGCACCGAACGCACCCCGCTGCTGACGCTGAATGAAGTCTGCGTGCTGCCCGCCGGCCATCCGCTGGCGGCGCAGGCGACGCTGACCCCCGCCGATTTTCAGGGCGAAAACTACATCAGCCTGTCGCGCACCGACAGCTATCGCCAGCTGCTCGACGCCCTGTTCCTTGAGCATCAGGTTAAACGGCGGATGGTGGTCGAAACCCACAGCGCGGCCTCGATCTGCGCCATGGTGCGCGCCGGCGCCGGGATCTCGGTGGTGAATCCGTTAACCGCCCTGGACTATGCCGATAGCGGCGTGGTGGTGCGCCGCTTCAGCGTCGAGGTGCCGTTTACCGTCAGCCTGATCCGCCCTCTCCACCGCCCGCGCTCGGCGCTGGTCGACGCCTTTGTTGCCCACCTGCAGCAGAGTCTGCCGCAGATCCTCACGCCGCTGGCGTCGGTCCTGCAGAGAGCATAAAGTTGACCGCGTCTTCCGCGTGGATCGCCGCGGTGTCAAAGACCGGCAGCGGGCTGAGCTCGGCAGGCACCAGCAGGCCAATCTCCGTACAGCCGAAAATAACCCCTTCCGCCCCCTGCTCCGCCAGGGCGGCGATTGTCTGCAGATAATAATCCCGCGACGCCTCGCTGAAAGTGCCGAGACAAAGTTCGTCGAAGATGATCTGATTGATCTGCGCCCGATCGTCAGCCTCAGGGATCAGCGTCTCGATGGCAAACTGCTCCTGCAGACGACCGCGGTAAAAGGTCTGCTCCATGGTATAGCGGGTGCCCAGCAGCGCGACCCGGCGCTGACCTTTGGCGGCAATCGCCCGTCCGGTGGCATCGGCAATATGCAGGAAGGGAACCTGGCAGCGGGCGGCGATGGCATCTGCGACTTTATGCATGGTGTTGGTGCACAGGACAATGCCTTCGGCCCCCGCCTGCTGCAGCCCGACCGCGGCCTCAGCAAGGATCTCCCCGGCGCGATCCCAGTCGCCGGCGGACTGGCAGGCTTCGATGTCGTGAAAATCGACGCTGTGCAGCACCAGGCTGGCAGAGTGCAGGCCGCCCAGTCGCGCCTTAACGCCCTCATTGATCAACCGATAATAGGGGATCGTGGACTCCCAGCTCATGCCGCCTAACAGGCCAATGGTTTTCATCTTCTGCTCCTTATGTCGTTTCTGCCAGTGAAGCAAACTTGTGATCAACTTTCCACTTCTCTGGCCGCGTATTTCTTTTTCATGAAGAGTGGGATAAGTTAAATGAAACAATGTTTCACTTTAACAACAGGATCGCCAGATGTTTATTTTTCATAAAGACACCATCCTTGAAGACCTCGGCAATGGCGTAACCCGCCGCATTCTGGCCCACGACGGCAAAATGATGGCCGTGGAGGTGAATTTTGCCGCCGGCGCCGTCGGCCCGATGCATAACCATCCTCACGAACAGCTCACCTATGTGCTTTCCGGCGAGTTCGAGTTCACCATCGGCGAGGAGACGCGCGTCGTCAGCGCCGGCGATACGTTGTATAAGCGGCCGGGGATTATGCACGGCTGCGTCTGCCTGCAGCCCGGCACGCTGCTCGATACCTTTACTCCCATTCGCGAAGATTTTCTTGAAGGCTAATCCATAACGGGGGCGATCGCCGTCCCCGGTTACTGCCCGGCGCCCTTCAATAAAAACATGCGGCCACAATCATTATCCTGGTAATTATATTTCCCGCTCAGTTAAGCCTAATTTTTCATTCCTTTCAGGCGCCCTTTACGGCCAAAATGCTTACCACCTCACCTTTTTGAAACATCGTTTCGACTTTGATCACATTTCCATCCTGATCTGCATGACGCAGAAACAAATCGCAATAAAATGAAATTAAAACGGTGTTTTATAAAAAAAGTTCAGCATAAAAAAAGGGGCTGACAGCCCTTACCTGCTAGACCAGTTAAAGAATAACCCATTAATTAACAAGGACATGTTAAGCAGAGGAAGCGTTCAGACATTTTTGCGTTGTCAGGCGTAAAAGGCCGACAGCGCGGCGTCACCGGATCCGTATTACAACTCGTAAGCCAGGTAGGTATGTATGAATGAAAACAAGCTGCTGGGATTGGCATGGATATCGCCCTATATCATCGGGCTGATCGTCTTTACCGCTTTTCCCTTTGTTTCATCTTTCTTTCTCAGTTTTACCGAGTACGACTTGATGAGCCCGCCGGTATTTAACGGCATCGAAAACTATCGTTATATGTTGACCGAGGATAGCCTGTTCTGGAAATCGATGGGGGTGACCTTTGCCTACGTCTTTTTAACCATCCCCTTAAAACTGGCTTTCGCCCTCGGCATTGCTTTTGTGCTCAATTTCAAACTGCGCGGCATCGGCTTTTTCCGCACCGCCTACTACATTCCGTCGATCCTCGGCAGCTCGGTGGCGATTGCCGTGCTGTGGCGCGCCCTGTTCGCCATTGACGGCCTGCTGAACAGTTTTCTCGCCGTCTTTGGCATCGATGCCATCAACTGGCTGGGGGAACCCTCCCTGGCGCTGATGTCGGTCACCCTGCTGCGCGTCTGGCAGTTTGGCTCCGCGATGGTCATCTTCCTCGCCGCGCTGCAGAACGTTCCGCAGTCGCAGTATGAGGCGGCAATGATTGACGGCGCCTCAAAGTGGCAGATGTTCATGAAGGTCACCGTGCCGCTGATCACCCCGGTGATTTTCTTCAACTTTATTATGCAGACCACCCAGGCGTTCCAGGAGTTTACCGGCCCGTACGTGATAACCGGCGGCGGTCCGACCTATTACACCTACCTGTTCTCACTCTATATCTACGATACCGCCTTTAAGTACTTCGACATGGGCTATGGCGCCGCGCTGGCATGGGTGCTGTTCCTCGTCGTGGCGGTCTTTGCGTCGATCGCCTTTAAGTCATCGAAATACTGGGTCTTCTACTCCGCCGATAAGGGAGGCAAAAATGGCTGATATTCAACAGATGGCGCCGGTGATGAGCGACGCCGATCGTGAGGTCGCCCGTACGCTGCGCCGGGAAAAGGTGAGCCGGGTGGTGCGCTACGTCGTGCTGATATTCGTCGGCCTGCTGATGCTCTACCCGCTGGCGTGGATGTTCTCCGCCTCGTTCAAGCCGAACCATGAGATCTTCACCACCCTCGGGCTGTGGCCTGCCCACGCCACCTGGGACGGGTTTATCAACGGCTGGAAGACCGGCACCGAATACCATTTCGGCCACTATATGCTGAACACCTTTAAGTATGTGATCCCGAAAGTGGTGTTAACGATCATTTCCTCCACCATCGTGGCGTACGGCTTCGCACGCTTTGAGATCCCGTGGAAGAAGTTCTGGTTCGCAACGCTTATCACCACCATGTTGCTGCCGAGCACCGTCCTGCTGATCCCGCAGTACCTGATGTTCCGCGAAATGGGGATGCTGAACAGCTATCTGCCGCTGTACTTGCCGCTGGCCTTCGCCACCCAGGGATTCTTCGTCTTCATGCTGATCCAGTTTCTGCGCGGCGTGCCGCGCGATATGGAAGAGGCGGCGCAGATCGACGGCTGCAACTCCATCCAGGTGCTGTGGTATGTGGTGGTGCCGATCCTCAAGCCGGCCATTATCTCGGTGGCGCTGTTCCAGTTTATGTGGTCGATGAACGACTTTATCGGTCCGCTGATCTACGTCTACAGCGTCGATAAGTATCCCATCGCGCTGGCGCTAAAAATGTCTATCGACGTCACGGAAGGCGCGCCGTGGAACGAAATTCTGGCAATGGCGAGCATCTCCATTCTGCCGTCCATCATTGTCTTCTTCCTGGCTCAACGCTACTTCGTGCAGGGCGTGACCAGCAGCGGAATCAAAGGTTAAGAGGGAAATATCATGGCTGAAGTGATTTTCAACAAACTGGAAAAAGTCTACTCCAACGGGTTTAAAGCGGTGCATGGTATCGACCTGAAGATTGCCGATGGCGAATTTATGGTGATCGTCGGCCCCTCCGGCTGCGCCAAATCGACCACCCTGCGCATGCTGGCGGGCCTGGAGACCATCAGCGGCGGCGAGGTGCGGATTGGGGACAAAATCGTCAACAACCTGGCGCCTAAATCCCGTGGCATCGCGATGGTGTTCCAGAACTACGCCCTCTATCCGCATATGACGGTGCGCGAAAACCTCGCCTTTGGCCTCAAACTAAGCAAGCTGCCGAAGGCGCAAATCGACAGACAGGTGGAAGAAGCGGCGAAAATTCTCGAACTGGAAGAACTGCTCGATCGCCTGCCGCGCCAGCTCTCCGGCGGCCAGGCGCAGCGCGTGGCGGTGGGCCGGGCGATCGTCAAAAAACCGGACGTCTTCCTGTTCGACGAACCGCTCTCCAACCTTGACGCCAAGCTGCGCGCCTCGATGCGGATTCGCATTTCCGATCTGCATAAGCAGTTGAAAAAATCTGGCAAACCGGCGACCACCGTCTACGTCACCCACGATCAGACGGAAGCGATGACCATGGGCGACCGCATCTGCGTGATGAAGCTCGGCCACATTATGCAGGTTGATACCCCGGACAATCTCTACCACCAGCCGAAAAATATGTTTGTCGCCGGGTTTATCGGCGCGCCGGAGATGAATATTCGTCCCAGCCAGCTGGTTGAGCACGGTGGTCGCCTGCATTTGACGCTGGGCGATCAGCGGCTGCCGCTCAACGATCGGCTGCAAAGCAAAGTTGAAACCCATAAGAATCAGCAGGTGTTCTTTGGCGTGCGCCCGGAGTTTGTCTCTCTCTCCGATGAACCGTTTGCCGAAGGTTCCTGCGCGGGTGAAATGGTACGCGTAGAAAACATGGGACATGAATTCTTTGTTTATCTCAGGGTTGCTGATTATGAGCTGACCGCCCGCGTACCGTCGGACGATGCGAAGCCGATGATTGCCAAGGGACTGAATCGAAAAGTCTATTTCACCTTTGATCTCAACAAGTGTCACATCTTTGACGCCAAAACCGAACAGAACCTCTCTCTGTGAACCCTGGAGCATAACAATGAAAAACGTGCTGATAAGCGCCACCCTCTCCGCCACCCTGGGCCTTAGCGCCTTCTCTTCGCTAGCGCAGGATGTCGACCTGCGTATGTCCTGGTGGGGGGGCAACGGCCGCCATCAGGTCACCCTCAAGGCGCTGGAGGAATTCCACAAACAAAACCCAGACATCAACGTCAAAGCAGAATACACCGGCTGGGACGGCCATCTTTCACGCCTGACCACCCAGATTGCCGGCGGTACCGAGCCTGACGTGATGCAGACCAACTGGAACTGGCTGCCGATCTTTTCGAAAAATGGCGATGGCTTTTACGATCTGAATACCCTGAAAGACGAGATCGACCTCAGCCAGTTCGACGCCAAAGAACTGCAGTCCACCACGGTCAACGGCAAGCTTAACGGTATTCCAATTTCCGTCACCGCCCGCGTCTTCTACTTTAACGACGAAGCATGGAAAAAGGCGGGCATCCCCTTCCCGAAAACCTGGGATGAACTCATGGCGGCGGGAAAAACTTTCGAAAGCAAGCTCGGGAAACAGTACTACCCGGTGGTGCTCGAACACCAGGACGTGCTGGCCCTGCTCAACTCTTATATGGTGCAAAAATACAATCAGCCGGCCATCGATGAGAAAGGGCGAAAATTCTCCTACAGCAAAGCGCAGTGGGCGGATTTCTTCGGTATGTATAAGAAGCTTATCGACAGCCATGTGATGCCGGACACCCGCTACTATGCCTCCTTCGGCAAGAGCAACATGTACGAAATGAAGCCGTGGATCCAGGGCGAATGGGGCGGGACCTACATGTGGAACTCCACCATCAACAAATATTCCGATAACCTGAAGCCGCCGGCGAAGCTGGTGCTGGGGGAATACCCGATGCTGCCGGGCGCCACCGATGCCGGACTGTTCTTCAAGCCCGCGCAAATGTTATCGATTGGCAAATCGACGAAAAACCCGCAGGCGGCGGCGAAAGTGATTAACTTCCTGCTGAACAGCAAAGAAGGGGTGGATATTCTTGGACTGGAGCGCGGCGTGCCGCTGAGTAAAGCGGCGGTCACCTACCTGACCGAGGATGGGGTAATCAAAGCCGACGATCCGGCGGTGTCCGGCCTGAAGCTGGCGCAATCCCTGCCCACCGCTCTGCCGGTCTCCCCGTACTTCGACGATCCGCAGATCGTCGCCCAGTTCGGCACCACCCTGCAGTACATCGACTACGGTAAAAAGTCGGTGGAAGAAGCGGCCGAGGACTTCCAGCGCCAGACCGACCGCATTCTGCGCCGCGCGATGCGCTAACCTGCCCGTCGGAAACCTCCCGCGGCGCAAGCCGCGGGAGGGTCTGCCAGACGGCCCTGTCAGAAGAAATATTTAAAGCGCACCCGGGCGCCGTAGCGTTCATCGGGATTCCCGCTCTTCGCTGCCGTGGAATCGAGCCACGAGGCATAGGCGCCAAGGTAAATATTGAAGTTCGGCATCGCCATGATATTCGGCAACTGCCAGGAGGTGTGCAGGGTATGGATGTCATAGCGCCCCGGCGCCAGGATAGCGCAATCGCCATCGCATTCGCTGGTCACCCCGGCCATATTGAACTGGTCGATTTTATTGTGCGCATAGATATAGCCCAGCTCCACGCGATGCCAAAGGGCGTTGATCCCGGCGCTGAAGTCGGTTTCGTCCGCCGCGTCCAGCAGGGCGGTACTCAGATTGACCACCGCCCCATCCTGCGGATCGCTTTTCAGGGTGTTCCAGCTCATGGTCAGCCCGTAGCCGGTGCGGTTTGACTGGTCGACCCAGCGTCCGCTCTGGCTCTGATAGCCGTAAGCATTGTTGACGAGATTGCTCTCTATCGCCGCGGCCGCCGACCAGGCGCCGGACTGCCATGCCGCCACCGGCCGCACGTACACCACATTTTTGCGGTTTTCCAGCGCGTTACCATGATAGTTCTGATCGACAAACAGCGAACTGCCGTCCTCCACCAGGGTGTTAACTTCGAAATACCAGTTATCCACCGTTTTGCTAAACAGAAGGTTACCGCCGCTGCTGCTGCGCCCGCGCCCCTCTTTCATCATGTAAATATAGCCATAGCCATCGGAATAGAGATCGTTGGCGGTATTACCTGAATATTCAATAAAAGTATCCTGATTCAGCGGGAACATATCCCATGCTTCAAAGCGGCCTATTTTTATTTTCCAGTCATCCTGCTGGCCGAAGAAAAATACCGCATCATCAAGATTCATTTTGCCATCCATATCCGCCAGAGGCTGCACGCTGAATCCGGCATATTGCCCGTCGGCGCCATTCCGTCTGCCATCGAAACCCAGCAGAATACGACCGTTAATATCCCAGCGCTCTTTATCGCCGGGCGCCCAGCTTTTATTCGCGCTAGTTTTGACCGACGTCAGGCTGCCGGTGCGACTGGCGCCATCGAGGTTAAATTCGACGTCGCCATAAAATTTTAATTCGCCATTGTCATTTAGCTGCAAACGCGGCGAAGCAGGCGCCGCGCGGGCGACCGTCGCGGCCTGCTGCTGGCCTTTCAGCGTCTTAATTTCCGCCTCTGCGCTGGCGGCGCGCGCCTCCGTCGCCTTTAGCCGCTGCTCCATTTGCGCCAGTCGCTCCTCCAGCGATAACGGCGCCTGCGCCATAACGGATGGCAGATACAGAGACGTCAGAAAACACCCGACCCAGATTTTATTCATCGGTAAACCCTTTTATTATGGAATGAACTGAATTTTTTATTAATGGGTAACGCACGACGATGCAGGCAATAATAACCCGCCCATCGTCAAAGACGGGTTATTAACGACAACAGCCTTATTATTATTCGAGCTGCCAGGCGCCGGCTTCGGTTAATGCCGCCGCGCCGCTCCAGGCAAATAACGCTAATTCACGGCGGGGAGCCTGCGGATAGATACGGCTGCTCAGGCAGGCTTCGCCGTCATTGACAAAAACCTCCACCGAAGAGCTATCGAAAAATATTCGCAGGTTGAGATCCGCCCCGGCGGTCAACGGCACGCTGCGCGTCCCGCACAGGCCATACTGCGGATAATGCCGCTCCAGCACCAGACGCTGCTGTTGGGCATCCACGTAGATGCGTAGGCCATCGCCAAAGCGCAGACCATACTGCTCGGCGCTGCTGCGGGCGCAGTCCCAGCGCAGATTCACCTCCATCGCCTCGCAGTTGTCGACCATCGTCGTCTGCTGGTTGTTCAGGGTGCTGACCGGCCACGGGAACCAGGCGCCGCGCAGGCTCTCCACTTCTTTCGCCGGGCGCATCTGCAGGCGGTCATCCGCACTCAGGCTCAGCTCGCGCGGCAGGGAGAGCATGCCCGCCCAGCCGTCCTGCTGCTCCGGCAGCGGCGATTCCCACATATCCAGCCAGCCAATTACGATCCGCCGGCCATCGGGGGTGGCGAAGCTTTGCGGGGCATAGAAATCGTGGCCGTTATCCATCTCCCGGAATTCGCCATGGCGAATAAAACGCTGGCCTGGCTGCCACTCGCCGATCAGATAGCCGCTCTGGAACAGATTACGGTTGCTGAACCCCGCGGCCTGCATCCCCTGTGGGGAAAACATCAGAACGCGTTTGCCGTTGAGGGTGAAGAAGTCCGGGCACTCCCACATATAGCCCATGGTGCTTTCCGCTTCATCCAGCACCCCCGCGTCCTGCCACTGGCGCAGATCGGCTGAACGGTACAGCCGCACCTGGCCGGTATCGCCTTCGCGCGCGCCGACGATCATGTACCAGCTATCTCCCTCACGCCAGACCTTCGGGTCACGGAAGTGGTGCATACCCGGCGGGGTGTCGACCACCATCCCCTGGCGCTCAAAGTGGATCCCGTCGCGGCTGGTGGCCAGACACTGCACCTGATACAGATTGGCTTCGTCGCCAGGATCGCCGTGGAACTTATGCCCGGTGTAAATCAGCGCCAGGGTATCGCCATCGACCACCGCCGAGCCGGAGAAGCAGCCGTCTTTATCCTCCGGGCCCTCCGGCGCCAGGGCTACCGGCAAATGCTCCCAGTGCACCAGATCCTTACTGCGCGCGTGCCCCCAGTGCATCGGTCCCCACTGGGTGGAGTACGGGTGATGTTGATAAAAGGCATGGTACCAGCCGTCGAACCACACCAGACCGTTTGGGTCGTTGATCCACCCGGCGCGGGCCGCCAGGTGATAGTGCGGATACCAGCGCAGATTCAGCGCCTGGCGTTGTGTCTGGAGTACCTGTTCAGCCCGGGAGATTGTGTAAGTCATCATTTTCACTCTTTTTGATTCAGATAGCGGTAGGTTGCGACACCAGCGGATCGGCGGAGGATTTGCCGGAGCGCAACAAGAAGATGGAAATAAAGGTGGTGCAGAACACCAGCAGGCCCATGATCAGGTAGGACTGGGCGAAGCCATATTTTTCATAGCTGTAGCCCGCCAGCGGCGACAATACGCTGGCGATAATCGAGCTGGTGCAGGCGAAGCCCACCAGATAGAGGGTGGAGGAGAGACGTTTATCGAAGTTGAGGCTGTTGTACTTAAAGATAGCCACCAGCAGTATCGGCAACTCCACCGCGTGCAGCAGTTTGGTGATGGAGATCAGCAGCGGCCCCTCCACCAGACCGGAGGCCACCATGCGCATCGCCATCACCATGCCGGCGAAAATCAGACCGTTTTTGGCGCCGATGCGGTTCACCAGCCACGGCGCGCAGAACATGCCGGCCGCCTCGAGGAACACCTGGAAGGAGTTGAGGTAGCCATACATCTCATTGCCTTCCTGCAGGGTCGCGAACTGCGATGAGAAATAGACCGGGAACTGCTGGTCATAGACGCCGTAAATGCAGGTGCCGATGACGAAGAAGACCAGCGCCCAAAAGCGCGGCAGCGTCAGCAGGCGCAGCGCATCTTCGAGGGTCACCTTACCGCCCGATACCGCCTCCTGCATCGCATGCGGCGCCGAGGAGACCCGCAGCCGCGCCAACAGGATAAAGAACACCAGCCCGGAACAGCTGGCGACGAGGAAGTTTAGCTGCGGATTGATGTTAAACAGCAGGCCGGCGAAGAAGGTGGCCACCGCCCAGCCCAGCGAGCCCCACATCCGCGCCCTGCCGAATTCAAACTGGCTCTGACGCGCCACCCTCTCGGTGTAAGATTCCAGCACGCCGATGCCGCCGTTAAAGGTCAAACCGATATAGATCCCGCCAAAAATGCTGCCCAACAGGACGTTGATTTTCAGCAGGTGGCCGAACAGCAGATACGCCGGACCAGAGAGGATCAGCAGCGCGGTGATATACCAGAGCAGATGTTTGCGCAGCCCCAGCTTGTCCTGGATAAATCCATAGCAAACTTGCGCAAACAGCGCGGAAACCGACAGTACGGCATAGATAATACCGGTATCGCCTGCCTTCAGCCCAACCTCCTGGTGAAGCCAGATAGAGAGCAAGGAGCCGGATGACGACCAGGTCACGAAAAAGAAAAACAGTAAGGCACTGAGCAACGGGTAGCTGTGTGAGTGAGGCGCTTTCATCATGACATTCTCGTGTTAGAGGAATGCAATTATGGTAACGTTAACAAAAAACAAAACGCAGGTGGATTCGCTGCGATATATGATGTTAATCACAAAAGTTAACGTTAACATAATGAAGATGCGATCGCGATCAAAAATCAACCGCAACATAGCTCACGACGGCGATAGCAGAAAATCGTTTCACTCTTTTACATCAGCGACTTAGTTGTATAGCCTGTACTCTGCGGCAATGGCGGAGGAAAAAATGGCGTCCCTGAAAGATGTAGCAAAACTGGCGAATGTATCTCTGATGACCGTCTCACGGGCGCTGAACACCCCGGAGCGGCTGAAGCCTGAGACACTGGCCCGCGTGCAGGCCGCCATCGCCGAAACCAACTACGTCCCCGACCTGTCGGCGAAGAAGATCCGCGGGGCGCGCGCAACCCCCAGCACCATCGGCGTGCTGGCGCTGGATACCGTCACCACGCCCTTTTCGGTGGAGATCACCTTATCGATCGAAGAGACGGCCCGCGCCCACGGCTGGAATAGCTTTGTGGTCAATATGTTTTCTGACGATCGTCCGGAAGCGGTGGTCGACCTGCTCCTCTCCCACCGTCCGGACGGCATTATCTTTACCACCATGGGCCTGCGCCAGGTACCGCTGCCGGAGAAACTGCTGACTCTGCCCTGCGTGCTGGCCAACTGCGAAAGCCTCAGCCAGCCGGTGGCCAGCTATATCCCGGACGATGAACAGGGGCAGTACGACGCGGTGAAAGCCCTGCTTGCCGCTGGCTATCGTCGTCCGCTGTGCCTGCACTTACCCGCCAGCCAGCCGGCGACGATCCGCCGCCGCCGGGGGCTGGAGCGCGCCTGCCGGGAGGCCGGTATCGAACCGGACCATCTGAGCCATTCGTATATGGGCCAGGGCGATGAGCATTACCACGATATCCCGGCGGTGGTGCTGGCGCATATCCGCGAGGGTAAACCTGGCTTTGACTCAGTGATCTGCGGCAACGATCGCATCGCGTTTATGGTCTATCAGACGCTGCTGGGCCAGGGGTTACGCATTCCACAGGACGTGGCGGTAGTGGGATACGATAACATGGTGGGCATTGGCGATCTGTTTCTACCGCCGCTCTCCACAGTGCAACTGCCGCATTATGACATCGGGCGCCTGAGCGCCCTGCATATCATTCACGGCGACAACCATCGGGAGACGCGCAAAGTCGCCAGCCCGTGGTTGCCGCGCGCCTCACATTAACGATTACCGATGTTGCGCAGCCTCTCGCCCGCCATCAGGTTGCGCTCAATGTGCTCGAGGGTGACATTCTTGGTTTCCGGGATCAGCCAGAAGGTGATGCCGATAAAGGCCACGTTGAGCGCCGTGTAGAGCCAGAAGGTGCCGGCGGCGCCAATTGCGTCAAGCAGCGTCAGGAAAGTGGCGCCGATGATCATATTCGACACCCAGTTGGTGGTGGTCGAGCAGGTGATACCGAAGTCGCGGCATTTTAGCGGCTGGATCTCGGAGCAGAGGATCCAAACCACCGGCGCCGCGCTCATCGCATACCCGGCAATACACATCATGGTCATGCCGACGGAGAGCCAGGAGAGGCCGCTGGATGCGGTGCCATTGTCGAACTGCATCAGGCAGTAGCCCAGCACCAGAGTGCCCAGCGCCATCACGCTAAAGCCGATTTTCAGCGCTGGCTTGCGGCCCGCTTTATCCACTGTGAACACCGCAATAAAGGTGGCAAACATAAAGGTCAGGCCCACCACCAGGGTGGCGATCATCTGCTGTTCAGTAGTGGTAAAGCCCGCCATTTTAAAGATACGCGGCGCATAGTACATGATGATGTTCATGCCGGTGAACTGCTGCATCGCCTGCAGCAGCATGCCCAGGAACACCGCCCGGCGCACGTTACGATTGACCTTAAACAACGCCCAACCGCCCTGCTTCAGCTTGAGGCTCTCACGGATCTCGTTAAGCTCGTCGCGCGCCTTTTCCGAGGTATCGCGCAGCATCCGCAGCACTTCTTCCGCTTCGATATGGCGTCCCTTCTCCGCCAGCCAGCGCGGGCTGTTCGGCAAAAAGACGACCAGAATGATCAGGATCACCGCCGGCAGCGCCAGCACGCCCAGCATGGCGCGCCAGTTACCGCTGTAGCTAAAGGCGGTATCGGAAAGAAACGCCAGCACAATGCCAAGGGTGACCATCAGCTGATACATACTGATCATTTTCCCGCGCACGTTCTCGCTGGCCATCTCGGAGAGGTACAGCGGCGCGGTATAAGAGGCAATCCCGACTGCCACGCCCAGCACCACGCGGGCCACCAGCAGCACCTCCACGCTGGCGGCAAAAGCGGATCCGATAGAGCCGGCCACAAAGAGTACGGCCCCCGCCATCAGGCTGTATTTACGGCCAAGGCGGAAAGACAGCCAGCCGTTAAACAGCGCGCCTATCGCCGCCCCCAACATCATGCTGCTAACCACCCACTCCTGAAGCTGGCTGGATAAGGTGAAATGGTCGGTTATAAAGGGCAACGCTCCGGATATCACGCCGATATCCAGGCCAAAGAGCAAGCCAGCCACCGCCGCGGCGATGGAAACAAACCAGTTCATCCGCCGAGTATCACGTTGCGTCCGCGGCGATAATGTAGAGTCGTTACTGATTGAAGTCATTTTTTTCCTGCCACACAGAGTAAGACATAAGACGAAAGTACGTGACTGGTGGATGAATGGGTCAGGCAGGATAAGCCAAAGATATGGACTATATTGCTGGCAGGATGGGTTTTGTGATGGACATTAAACTTTCAAAGTAACAAAAAATGCGTTTCCAATAGTTAATAACCCTGTTTATACAGAGCGGTAACATTATAACCGTGTTCCGGAGTATGGACGATCCGCACTTTTGCATATGGACAATAATTGCTCAGATGGCCGGAGCGATACGACAGACCCCGGCCATCGCGGACGGTTAGCGCGCCAGCCAGCCGCCGTCCACCGCCACCGTGTAGCCATTGATGTAATCGGAGGCTGAGGAGGCAAGGAACACGACTGGCCCCATCAGATCGGCCGGTAGCCCCCAGCGCCCGGCGGGAATGCGATCGAGGATTTCGCTGCTACGCTGCTCGTCGGCGCGCAGCTGCTGGGTGTTGTTGGTCGCCATATACCCCGGGGCGATGGCGTTGACGTTGATGTTGTGTTTGGCCCACTCGTTGGCCAGCAGGCGGGTGACGCCCATCACCGCGCTTTTGGATGCGGTATACGACGGCACGCGGATCCCCCCCTGGAACGACAGCATGGAGGCGATGTTAATGATCTTCCCGCCGCTGCCCTGGGCGATAAAGTGTTTCGCCGCCGCCTGGGACATAAAAAATACGCTCTTGATGTTGAGGTTCATCACGTCGTCCCAGTCTTTTTCGCTGAACGCCAGCGCGTCCTCTCGGCGAATCAGGCCGGCATTGTTGACCAGAATATCAATATGGCCGAACTCCGCCACCGCCCGCTCCAGAAGCTGAGGAATACCGTCGATCTGGCGCAGGTCGGCGGTCAGGCTGAGAAAACGGCGTCCCAGCGCGGTTACCCGCTCGATAGTCTCCACCGGTTCGACGATATTGATACCGACAATATCGCAGCCCGCTTCCGCCAGCCCGAGGGCCATCCCCTGACCTAAACCGGTATCGCATCCGCTCACGACGGCCACTTTTCCCTGCAGGGAGAATGCATCAAGAATCATATTATGTTCCTTAGTCGTTCAGAGCCTGCTGTTTGCAGGCAAGGTTCTCTCGGCCCGGTCCGCGCCGGCGGCGCGACTGAGCGTGGGGCGAACTCTCGGGCATAGCCCACCATAATGAAAATAAAACAGAGTTCCGTTTTGCTGATGGGTGCCATCTTAGCCCCGCCCCCAGCCATTTTCAATATTATTTAAAACGATGTTTCATTTTTTATGATGGCGATTACAAAAAAAGAAAAAGCGAAGGAGCCTCCCGGCACGCGCCAGGCCGGAAAAGGTTTTGAAAAGATGAAGATTCTACCGATTGTCTGCAGAGGTGCCGAAGCGAAGCCAGCAGCCCGCTGAAAACGCGGGAATTACGCTGAACTGCGTGAGCCATCACAAATAATGAAACAATGTTTTGATAAATTAATACCTGTCTTTTAAAACATATCACTCAGCGACACGCCTCTGGTCCAGCGGCATCGCAGGAAAGAAAGGAGCACTACATGGCTAAAGGCATGCGGGTCAAACTGAATTATCACGTCAGCCACGATCCGGATACCGGGGCGGAAGTCACCCGCTTAACCCCCCCGGAGGTCACCTGTCATCGCAACTACTTCTATCAGAAGTGCTTTTTTAACGATGGCAGCCATTTACTGTTCGCCGGCGAGTTTGACGGCCACTGGAACTACTATCTGCTGAATATCGCCAGCGCCGAGGCCGTCCAGCTAACCGAAGGCGCCGGGGATAACACCTTCGGCGGCTTCCTCTCCCCGGACGATAAGTCGCTTTATTACGTGAAAAATGACCGTATCCTGCTGGAAGTCAACCTGACCACCCTCGCCGAGCGCGAAGTTTATCGCGTTAGCGATGACTGGGTAGGGTATGGCACCTGGGTGGCAAACAGCGATTGCAGCAAACTGGTGGGCATTGAGATTGCCAAAAGCGACTGGACGCCACTCAACGACTGGCAGATTTTCCATGATTTCTTCCATAAAGGACCGCACTGCCGCCTGCTGCGCGTCGACCTGCGCAGCGGTGCGAGCCAGGTGATCCATGAGGAAAAAATCTGGCTGGGACACCCGATCTATCGCCCCTTCGACGACCATACCGTCGCCTTCTGCCATGAAGGGCCGCACGATCTGGTGGACGCCCGCATGTGGCTGGTCAACGAGGATGGCAGCCATGTTCGCAAAGTCAAAGCGCATGCTCCAGGCGAAAGCTGTACTCATGAATTTTGGGTGCCGGACGGTTCGGCGCTGATCTACGTCTCCTATCTGAAAGGCCAGCAGGGGCGGACGATCTATCGCTTTGATCCCGAAAGCGGCGTCAACGAGGCCCTGATGACGATGCCGGCCTGCTCGCATCTGATGAGCAATTTCGATGGCACGCTGCTGGTAGGCGATGGCTCAGGTACACCGGTGGATGTCAAGGATACCGGCGGCTACTCCATTGATAACGATCCCTGGCTGTATGTCTTTAACGTGGCGGAAAAGCGCTACTTCCGCGTCGCGCGCCATGATACCTCGTGGGCGACGGTGGCCAACAGCCGCCAGGTAACGCACCCGCACCCCTCATTTACCCCGGACGATAGCGCCATTCTGTTCAGCTCCGATAAAGACGGTAAACCGGCCATCTATATCGCGAAATTACCCGCGCACCCGTCAATGCTGAGCGCCTGATCCACGCCACACTTCTTTCTGTAACTGGCCTTGCCCTCCTTCATGGAGGGCTTTTTTTGTCCCTTCTCTTTCCCCCATAAAAAAACCCCGGCTGACGGCGCCGGGGAAAACAAACGATGAGGGATGAATGGTCGGTCAGAACGAGTAGGCCACCCCAACGCGGAAGCGGGTCTGGCGATCGCTGCGGTCATTGACCCCGACGTTGCCAATTTCGCCATACGGCGACCAGTTATTATCCAGCTTATAGGCCACCTTCACGTTATATTCCTGCGAGTAGGGTTTATTGTCGTTGCGGCTGACCCCTTCCGAGCTGCGGGCATAGACATAGTTCAGCTCTGTACGCCAGTCGCCGAGGACAAATCCGGCCCACGCGTCGCCGCGGTTAACTTTGTCATCATCTTTGCCGGCGTTGTTCGGATAGCGGGTGTATTCATAGCGATAGCGAGCGGCGACATAGAAGCCGTTGTCGAAACTGTACTGCGCGTGCAGGTGCGGCTTGTAGATGGAGCGGCTGTCGTTGCTCTCAATGGTAAACCCGGGGGTGAGGAACAAGTTCGACGTCGCTTTCCAGCGCCAGCTGATGGTGTCTTCATGACCATTGCCCACCACGTCCGAATAGGGTTGCGAACCGTTGTCGCCGCCTGAGCGCCATTTGGCCTCGACGGTAAAGCCTAAGCCGTTGGCAAAGCGGTGAGAAACGGAGACGCGGTCAGCATTACTTTTATCACTCTTTCCGCCATCAATAAATTCATGACGTAAATCTATCGTTACCGCGGTTGCTGCAAAAGACATACCGCAGAGGGCGGCGAGAACCAGAGAGCGTTTTAACATAGGGTACCCTTACAATAAATAAAATGACATTTCGTTTTTATGAAACATCATTTTATTTTTTAGGCACCATAGTTTTAGTGACCAGGATCGTAGTTATTTGTTTCAAAAAAGGTGGCACAACAAGACGTGACGAAGCTCAATAATTTCGCCGGGGAGAGTGAAAGAGGGAGGGGAAAAAATAAGGGTTCGGCAAAGCACGGCGCATAAAAAAGGCCTCCCGCAGGAGGCCATGGAAATCGAGGTATAGCGCTATGCGCGTTCTACCGCCAGCGCCACGCCCTGACCGCCGCCAATGCACAGCGTCGCCAGACCTTTGCGGGCATCGCGCTTGATCATTTCATGCACCAGCGACACCAGAATCCGGCAGCCGGAGGCGCCGATGGGGTGGCCGAGGGCGATCGCGCCGCCGTTGACGTTGACCCGGCGCTCATCCCACTCCAGTACCCGGCCAACCGAGATCGCCTGAGCGGCAAAGGCCTCATTGGCTTCGATCAGATCGACGTCGTCCAGCCGCCAGCCGGCCCGCTCCAGACAGCGACGGGTGGCATGCACCGGGGCAATGCCCATCAGCGCCGGATCGACGCCGACGCTGGCGAAGGCGCGGATCCGCGCAAGGATCGGCAGCCCCAGCTCCAGCGCTTTAGCCTCGCTCATCATCATTACCGCCGCCGCGCCGTCATTGATGCTTGAGGCGTTGCCGGCGGTCACCGATCCAAGGCGATCGAAGGTGGGCTGCAGGCTGGCCAGCCCTTCCGCGCTGGCATCCACCCGCGGTTGTTCATCGGTATCCACGGTGCGCGCCGCGCCGTTATGCTCGGTGACAACCGGGACGATCTCATCGCGAAAGCGACCGGAATCAATCGCCTTGCGCGCCTTATGCTGTGAGCTGAGCGCCCAGGCGTCCTGCAGCTCGCGACTGATGCCAAATTCCCGGGCCAGGTTTTCCGCCGTGACGCCCATATGATAATCGTTGAAAGCATCCCACAGCCCATCATGCACCAGACTGTCAATCAGCTGGCTGTTGCCCAGCTGGGCGCCGGTGCGGCTGTCGGTAAGCACATGCGGAGCGCGGCTCATATTCTCCTGGCCGCCAGCGATCACCACGTCCGCTTCCCCGCACTGGATCGCCTGGGTAGCGAGGTGCAGAGCCTTCAGGCCGGAACCGCAGACATCGTTAATGGTGATAGCCGATACGGTGTTAGGCAGCCCACCGCGAATAGCGGACTGACGCGCCGGATTTTGTCCGGTCCCCGCGGTCAGCACCTGGCCGAGGATCACCTCATCCACGCTGTGCGGATCGATTCCCGTTTTCTCCACCAGCGCCTTCACCACCACGCTCCCCAGCTCGACGGCTGAATGGCGCGATAATGCGCCCTGAAAGCAGCCAATCGGCGTTCGCAGCGCGCCGACGATCACGACATCCTTCATCCTCTACCCCTGCCCATGCATTTGCGCAAAGAAACAGCGATATACTAGATAATTGTTATCAAAAAACTTTGTAATTGTTTAAAAAAAGTGAAGCCAATCACAAAGAAACAGCTATTCGTTAACGTTCACGCCGCTGCAGATGCTGACGCAGCCAGCTGCCGGCCGCTCCCGGCGGCGCTTTCTTATTCCACAGCAGATCGACTGAAATCGCCCGCGGCCAGCCGGGGATATCGAGCGCCACCAGCCCGCCCTGCGGCGCAAACTCCGCCACCAGCGCGCTGGGCAGAATGCACCAGCCGAACCCCTGCGCCGCCATGCTGAGCAGCAGCAGGTAGTTTGGCGCCGACCAGACCTGGCCTGCGGCAGGTTCGGTGGCGCTGGCCAGAAAGGTGCTCAAACGCAGCTCGCGCCAGCTGCGCAGCTCATCCCAGGCGACCTTACCCTGCGCCGCCAGCGGATGGCCAGGGGCTACATAAATGCCCATCGCCGTCTGCAGCGGCAGGCGGGTGCTGCCGATATCGGTGGGGTAGCGCTCCCTCGCCTCAATCAGCCCCACCTGGGCGCGGGATTTTTGCAGGAGATCGATCACATCCTCGTCTTCGCCAATCAAACACTCAAACTCGGTATGAGGAAAGCGGCGGTCAAACTGCACCAGCAGATCTTCCAGCACGTCCGGGTGCAGAGTATCGGAGAGCACGAAGGTCAGCCGCGGCTCCGTCTCGCCGGACAGCGACACAGCCAGTTCGTCCAACCGCTCGCTGGCGGCGAGAATCGCTTTGACATAGCTCAGCACCTGCTCCCCCTGCGGGGTCAGCGTCGGTTGCCGCGTTGCCCTGTCAAAGAGGGTTACGCCGAGATCGGCCTCCAGATTGGCGATGGCGGTACTGATCGTCGACTGACTTTTCCGCAGGCGGCGGGCGGCGGCGGAGAACGATCCGCTGTCGACCGCCTCGACAAAGGCGGTTAAGGCTTCCGGTGAATAACGCATGATGTATCTACAATATCGATGGGTCTTATCTTTTGTTTATCATATTTTTCCATAAACTGCCGGGTAATTTCCTGTTCAGGCTAAAACTGGAGGTAGCTCGCCATGCAACAGACCCCACATCAGCGCAAGACGCTCACCGAACGCGTTATCCACGCCATCACCTTCGAAGGACTGGCGACGCTGATCCTCGCCCCTACCGCCGCCTGGCTGATGCAGCGCTCGGTAGTGGAGATGGGCGGACTGAGCATTCTGCTCGCCACCCTGGCGATGGTATGGAACATTATCTATAACGCGGCGTTCGATCGCCTGTGGCCGGTCTCCCGCTTCCCCCGCCAGCTGAAAGTACGCGCCCTGCACGCGCTCGGTTTCGAAACCGGATTCGTCATCATTGGCGTCACCATGGTGGCGATCGTGCTGGGCGTCTCGCTGCTGCAGGCGTTTATGCTGGAGATCGGTTTTATGCTTTTCTTCCTGCCCTACACCATGGCCTTTAACTGGGTATGGGACACCCTGCGCGAGCGCGTTATTCGTCACCGCCGCCCGCGCCAGACGGCGCGCGGTTAATCCCGGCGCGGATCTTCGACGATCCGCCGCGACTTTATCACCAAAAACTATCGCAACAGACGAACCATAAATATGGTAAATTGCACTCCTTTTTTTTGGTTTGACGGTTGATAAAGTCGCATAATGTCTAAAATTTGGTCTAAAGAAGAAACTCTATGGAGTTTTGCCTTATATGGCACTGCAGTAGGCGCTGGGACGCTATTTCTACCGATCCAGCTGGGTTCGGCTGGCGCCATTGTGCTGTTCATCACCGCGCTGGTCGCCTGGCCGCTCACTTACTGGCCCCACAAAGCGCTGAGCCAGTTTATTCTCTCGGCCAATATCGCGCCGGGAACCGGGATCACCGGCGCAGTTAATCACTACTATGGTAAGAAAATTGGCAACCTGATCACCGGCCTCTATTTCCTTGCCTTCTTTGTGGTGGTGCTCATCTACGCCGTGGCCATCACCAACTCGCTGGCCGAACAGGTGGCGCATCGCACGCCGATGACCCCAGGGCTGCGTGCGCTGCTGAGTCTGGGGGTCGTGCTGGTCCTCAACCTGATCTTTCTCATGGGACGGCAGGTCACCATCAAGGTGATGGGCTTTCTGGTCTTCCCGCTTATCGCCTGTTTCCTGTTTCTCTCCCTCTATTTAATCCGCGACTGGCATCCGGAGCATCTCACCAGCCAGATGCAGTTCAGCCCGCAGACGCTCCACCAGGTCTGGATCTCTATTCCCGTGATGGTTTTCGCTTTTAGCCATACGCCGATCATCTCGACTTTTGCTATCGATCAGCAGGAGAAACACGGCGACCTGGCCATGGGTAAATGCAAAAAAATCATGAAGGTGGCCTACACCATCATCTGCGCCAGCGTGCTGTTTTTTGTCTTCAGTTGTCTGCTGGCGATCCCGGCAACCTATATAGAGACCGCCCGCGATCAGGGGGTGACTATCCTCTCCGCCCTGTCGATGGTGCCAGGCGCGCCGGGATGGCTGGCGGTGACCGGCATCATCGTCGCCGTCGTCGCTATGTCGAAATCGTTTCTCGGAACCTACTTCGGAGTGATTGAAGGCGCCAGCGAAATCGTCAAAAGCTCGCTGGGCCTGCTGGGCGTGCGTAAGAGCCGCGCTTTCAACCGCGCGATGTCGATCCTGCTGGTCTCCGCCTTCACTTTTGCGGTGTGCTTTATCAACCCGAATGCGATCTCAATGATCTACGCTATCAGCGGACCGCTTATCGCCATGATCCTGTTTATTATGCCCACGCTGTCGACATGGCTCATTCCGGCGCTGAAGCCGTACCGCTCGGTGGGTAACGCCATTACGCTGGTGGTTGGTCTGCTCTGCGTGTCGGTGATGTTCTTCGGCTAATCCCCTCTGGCGACAGCGGCTGCCTGAGCTGCTGTCGCACATTCTGACAATATTCTCCCCCTTGCCTTCCTTGTGAGCGGATTACACTTACGGCTTAGCCACCGTGAGGAGAGTTCTTATGTCCAGTGTCACCTTATCCGGTCGCGGCACGCTCGGCGATCGCCAGGTCTATCGCTTAGGTTACGGCGCGATGCAGCTGGCCGGCCCCGGTGTTTTCGGCCCGCCCAAAGATCCTGAAGAAGCGGTGCGCGTACTACAGGCCGCCGTCGAGGCCGGGATAAACCATATCGATACCTCTGATTTCTACGGTCCACATGTCACCAATCAGTTGATCCGCAAAGCGCTCCACCCCTACCCTGACGATCTGTGCATTGTCACCAAGGTCAGCGCCCGCCGTGACGAGAAAGGCAACTGGCTACCGGCCATGTCGCCCGCCGAACTGACCCAGGCCGTTGAAGACAATTTGCGTCACCTGGGGCTCGAGGTACTGGAAGTGGTTAATCTGCGCAGTATGCTGAGCCCGCACGGCCCGGTGGAGGGTTCGCTGGAGGCGCCACTCGCCACCCTGCTGGAACTGAAAGAGCGAGGATTAATCCGCCATATCGGCCTCAGCAACGTGACGGCAAAGCAGGTCGCGGATGCGCAGAAAATGACGCCCATCGTCTGCGTGCAAAACCTTTATAACGTTGCCCATCGCGCCGACGACGCGCTGGTGGATGCGCTGGCCGCCCAGCACATCGCCTGGGTGCCCTTTTTCCCGCTGGGCGGTTTTACGCCGTTGCAGGCGCAGGAGTTGAACGAGGTCGCGGCTTCGCTTGAGGCGACGCCGATGCAGGTCGCCCTCGCCTGGCT
The DNA here is from genome assembly GCF_018223925.1 of Klebsiella sp. 10. Taxonomy (NCBI): domain Bacteria; kingdom Pseudomonadati; phylum Pseudomonadota; class Gammaproteobacteria; order Enterobacterales; family Enterobacteriaceae; genus Klebsiella; species Klebsiella sp. 10. Next base: position 59,904 of record NZ_JAGRRB010000014.1, on the reverse strand, counting down.
GCTCCAGCGAGCGCCAAATATTCTGCTGATCCCCGGCACCTCCTCCCGCACGCACCTCGCGGAAAATATTGCCGCTGCCGAGCTGGTCCTGCCCGCGGAAGCGCTGCGCACCCTCGATAATATCGCCACCGCCGCGCGCCGCTGACCTGCCAGACAAAATGGAGGGAACCCTATCCCTCCTCAATATTTGCCTGGAAAAACCTCACCGCTACTGGCACTATAGATCCTACAAATGGGGCGTGATCGACGATCGTTCTCTCATTATCCCCGTTAATTAAACTTAAGTTTTTATCCTTCGACCGGTCTCCAGCTTGGAGGCCGTTGTCGTTTTTGTCATGACCAAAATTCGAAACTCTTGATTACAGGAAATACAATATCAAATTCCAAGTTTATACATATCAATCTGGCTGCAAAGATAGTCAATAACATCAAACGCTCATAAAAACATCTGATTAACCCAATCAGAATGTTGCTATTGCTATAAGAAAAATCAAACGCCTCACGACAACTATTTACAAGGGATGCATATGACAGAGGGAACGATAAAGACCAGTAAGTATGAAATTATTGCTATTTTCAGAGAGGAGTTGCGCAAACGTACTGAAATTGAAATATTTTTTAACAACACCAGTATCATAACCCAACTGACGCGCGTGGACTTTGCCGAGTTTCATATTCAGACCCATCGCAAAATCCCGTCCGGGCATAAAATTCGCTTTCTCCTGCATAGCGATTCAGGGAAAATAGAGTTTAATGCGGCCCTGACAAAACATGACAATAGCGGTGTCGATAAAGGTATCCGCTACGCTTTTTCATTGCCTGAATGCCTGCAGGTAGTGCAGCGTCGCCGCGATCCCCGCTTTCGTTTACGCCATGAGCATGACTTTTATTGCCGCGGCCGCCATAAAAACGGCGAAAACTATCTTTTCGATATCAAAGACATTTCAGATGGCGGTTGCGCATTGATGACCAAAACGCCGAATCTTAAATTCCTCAGCCACAACGCCTTACTGAAAAACGCCGTACTTATGCTTGCAGAATATGGTGAGATCACCATCGACCTGGTGGTCAAAAATGTCATTGTTATCACCCTGGATAACGCTAATGAAGAGAGTGAGAGCTACTATCAGATATCCTGCCAGTTTAAGTTCCGCCATCTCGATGACCAGCGCAGAATAGAGAAGATACTGCTGGACCTGATCTTAGAAGCCAAGCGCAAAAAGAGAATCTGACAACCTTGGACAGTATATTGCTGTACACCAATGACAATCTCATTGGTCACTCAATCTATCACTACCTTATTGATAGCCATGAAAATGCCACCCGTCTGAGTTATGCCGATGTCATCCATGAGAAACATCTGCCACTGGCCCAGACGATTATTTTCAATTTAATTAATAAGGATATTTCTGCCATCAGAATCGTCGATCTGCTGAATGCGCTCCGCCTTTCCCTGCTGCGCTGCCAGCAGCCGGTGCTAATGGTGAAAAGCGACATTGTCGGGCTGTGCAGAGAGTTGATAAACTTTGACAACGCTATGATTATTACTGAGAAATCTCCGCTAACTCTTTTTTCATCTATCGTCCAGCGCGCCAAAGGCGTCAGCGAACTGCCGCCGCGAGGATTGCGCAAACAGCTTTCACCACGGGAGTGTCAGATCCTCGAACTGCTCATTGCCAACAATAATAATAAGCGTATTGCCGCCCTGCTCGGCATTGCTCATAAAACGGTTCATAGCCACCGCATCCATATCATGCAAAAACTGGGTATAGATAATTCCCGCACTATGAATCAGCGTATTGCCGCTCTCCATCAATGCTAAATGTTCTCCCGGTAAATCAGTAGCGGATAAAGCGTACTTATTCGCTGTTGATTTACATTTCCCGCCATTCCCATTAATCATCAGGTAGCCTATAATTAATGTATCCTCTGCCTATTGTCTGACTAACCTCGTGAAGAGGGATAATGAACACTAAAATATTCGAAGACAACATTTTATCTCGTAATGATATCGCTGTACGCTACGTCTTTCAGAAAATGTTTTCCCCACAAGGTACTCTGGTCGCGGTGGAATGCTTAAGCCGCTTTGATAATCTTTCTATTTCCCCCGAAGATTTTTTCCGCCATGCTACCGCCGCCGTTCGTGAACGTATTTTTCTCGAACAACTGGCACTGATTGAAAAGCATAAAGCCTGGTTTTTACGTAACCATATTTCCGCAACAATTAACGTTGATGACCATATCCTGAACCTGTTGCGCCAGAAGGATATAAAAGCCAAAGTCGCCGCCCTGACCTGCGTCCATTTCGAGGTAACCGAAAACGCCGAGAATCTGCTGCATAATTCTCTTGCCGCCTGGCAGAGCCCACAGGATACCTCACTGTGGCTCGACGACTTCGGCTCCGGCTACGCGGGAATTAACGCTATTCGCGGTTATCACTTTGACTATGTGAAAATTGATAAGGATTTTTTCTGGCACCTGATGCGCAAAGAGTCCGGCCGCCAGCTGATGGATGCGCTGGTGACCTTTTTATCGCGCAACCATCATAATGTGATTATTGAAGGTGTGGAAAGCGAAGCCCATAAAGAATGGCTGCAGGGAATGGAGTGGTTTGCTATCCAGGGACATTACTGGCGGGAAGTCAGTATTGAACAACTGGTCGCCGATGATATTGCCATGTAAAAAAAGCCGGGAATTCCCGGCTTTTTAACGTCACTTAATTATAAACTAATTCCCACGTTGCCCAGCTGGTAATCGGCCCGCTGGTGGCGCTTTTCGGCGTTGGCGAAACATAGCCAACGTAATAGGTGAACAGGCCGCCGCTGACCGCGCTTTCCTGCAAACGCACCTGATTTTGCTGCGGGTCCGCCGGGACAATTTTATTACTCTTATCCAGAGTATTATTATCGTTAGTCGATAGCGCCAGATAAATATTCTGCGCTCCATCCGGCAAGGTATTGGCCAGATACCCGGCGTTTTCGTTACCGACCGCCGTCAGTAAAAAACCATCGACCCAGCGCACGCTGACCCGACGCACCTCATCCTGCGAGGCTGCCCCACCATCATGGCGCAGCTGGCAGTTTGACAGTGCCAGGGTAAACGGCTGCGGTTTCATAAACGCCCCGGCACCACGATCGTGGACTTCCGCCAGGCTGACCGGCGCCAGCCAGACATTACCGCTGCCGGCATGCTGGCCGCCGTTTAGCGCGACGCTACAGGAAATATCCGTCACCCGCCCGGCAAAATCGACCCGTCCGCGATCGTAATTGGTCTCAAAACCCCACGCCGAGGGGGCGGCGAGGCTGCCGCAAAATAGCAGCCACGCGATAGTGTTTTTCGGCAATCCCTTCATTCCCCCTCCCGTATTAATCGTACGTCAGGTTAAAGATCATATGCGACTCCACCTCGCCGGTGCTGGTCGTCGGGCCATACTGATAAAAACGCGCGTGCAGCGGTATGGTGATGTAGCGGGTCTCCTGATTATTCAAGCGGCCGACGGTGTATTTCTTATTAAACTGCAGCGGGGAGCCATCCTTCAGCACCTGGATGCCAATGCCTTTCGCCATCCCGCTGCCGGCTTTTTCATTCAGCAAGGCGCCCATGGTAGCGGTAGTGCTGGTGGCCAGGGTACCGGAGAACGAGGTGCTAATGTTGGCATATCCCGTTTCACTCAGGCCGCCGCTGCACTGCAGGTCGATATTAAAATCCTTCCCGCCGGCGGTGGTGCCGACCCCTTTCAGGTCGGTGCGCCGGATGGAACCCACATCGACATTCATATTTTTCCCGCTCAGCACCGAACAGGAGGGCGAGACCACGGTGATGGCGTTGGCGCTCAGATAGGTTTCGAGGATCGGGTTACCGCCGCTCTCCCAGTCGTAGGAGGTGTACTTACCCGCCGCCAGGGTGCCGCTGCCGGTGGTAGCCGCAGTTTTGATAATCTGCAGCGTAAAGCGCGACCCTTCGAGGGAATAGTTGGTGGTGTTATATACCCGGGACGAAAAGACGTCGGGATAGACGATATTTACCGTTGCGCCGCCGCGGCTGAAACGCATGCCGATTCCCGGCACGTTGGTGGAGTAGATTTTATTTCCAAGGTCCGTGGCCCCTGGCGACACGATCTTCGCCGCAAAGCGGTTGGTGCCGGAAGTACAGCGATAGCTTGCCCCGCCGGGAGCGCTCATCGTCCAGTCGCGGGTAAGGATCACCGAGCCCACCGGCAGATCCGGGGGCACCACCACCCTGCCCACCACCATGTCCAGCATCACCGTTGGCGATGAGAGACGCGTACAGGAGGCCCAGGACGAGGTGGTTCCCAGCGCCATTAAGACGATAAAAAGCGTTAGTAATTTCCTCAGCGACATACGCTATCCTTTGTTGTTTGCTGTCCCAGATCCACCGAACACTGCCCGCCGCTCCACTTCACAATCGCGCGTTTGGCGTTCGCATCGCTGATAAACATCATGCTGCCCTGGCCGACAACGCCGATCTCCTTGCCGTCGGGGGAGAAAATACTTGCCGCAAACGGCAACGGCTCGTGGTTCGCCTGGCGCGCCTGCAGGGTGAGGTTGTTCTGCACCTTAGTGCCGAACGCGACCTTAACCACGCTGCCTTCCCACGGCACAACCTGCGCCACGGTGCGATCGAAGGCCACGTCGTCATGGCTGCCTTTCGGGTCGATTTCCACGGCGTTAATCCGGTACGGGCGCAGATACGGCAGGATGGCGTAACCATTGCTGTCCACACGGGTGCCCGGCGATCCCGGAAGCATCGCCCCGGCCGCGTCTTTGGCTTCAATCAGGGCCATCGTCGAGCCGCTTTCCGGTGAGAGCACCACGCCGCCGCTGTGGGCGATCATCGTCCCGCTGGCGCCAATGCCGCTCTGACGATAGCCTTCGCCCTGGCTGTAGCTGCCGTTGAGGGTGGTCCATGGCGTACGGTAGCTGCCGTTGAGCGCCACATCATGCTGACCGCCGGTGGCGGTGGTGGTCGACACGCCGTAGTTAAGGTTGTTTTCACTGTCCAGCGAACCGTTGATACCAATCTGCGAGCTGGCAAAGCGCGAGTTATTGAACGAGGTGTTCGACGTCAGGTTGGCGGTGCGGTTATCGCCAAACCACAGCGGGTAGCTGAAGTTGAGTGAAATACGATCGTCGCGACGATGACCGGAGCTGTCTGGCGTATAGACGCGCTGCGCGCTCGCCGACCAGGAGAGACGACCAAATGAATTGTTGTAGCTGACCTGATACTGCTTCTCGGTCCCGGAGCGGTTCCAGTAATCGGAGATACGGCCGCTGAGATAAAACCCGCCCCAGCCGTCCGGCAGGTTCTGGTTCACCGTGAAGGTCATGCCGTTTTTTTGCCGCCACAGGGTGTAGTTGCTGCGACTATTTTTTTCCTGATCGACGGCGTACAGCGCGTCGTTGAGGTTGTAATAACCTTTCGTCGAGTAGCGATACGCCGCCAACACGATGCTGGTCTGGGTATCGGTAAACATGCGGTTAAAGGTTGCGCGATAGCTCTGACCCGAGTCATCATGGGCATCGCTCTTCAACCGCGAATGGGTGACGTCAAAAGAGAGCGCGCCGATGCCGGTGTTCATCCCGGTCCCCACCAGGAAGGCTTGATAGTCGTCAAAACCGGTGACCCCGGTGTAGCCGGTCAACAGGTTGTTGATCCCGTGCTGCCAGGTCGCCTGATAGAGCATCGGCTTGTTGCGCAGCGCGCTGTCGTCCACTTTACCGGCGGAGAGCGCGTAGCGGGTCATGCCCGGGCGCAGCAGCTGAGCAACGGAGGCGTAAGGCACGCTAAACACTTCTACCGAGCCATCCGCTTCTTTCACCGAGACCTCAAGATCGCTGCCATAGCCGGAAGGATAGACATCCTGCAGGGTAAACGGTCCGGGCGGAACGGTGGTCTGATAGATAATATTGCTGCCCTGACGCACGGTGACGAGGGCGTTGCTCTGCGCCACGCCGCGAATTTCCGGAGCATACGAGCGCATGCCGTCCGGGAACATATTGTCATCGGTGGAAAGATTAACCCCGCGCAGACCGATGGTGTCGAAAAATTCACCATTGGTGAAAATCTGCCCGCCGCTGACGATGGAGTTGAGCTGTGGGATAGGGCGCTGGAGATAGGTCTGGTTGCTGTTCCAGTGCGCTTTACCCTGCTGCTGCTGCCAGTTCAGGTTGCCGATGTGCTTCAGCAGCCAGCCGTCCCACGACAGTCCGGCGTTGACGCCCAGATAGGCGCTGCTGTTATCCGACCCGCCCACCGAAGAGGTATGGCTGTTCCAGGCGTTCGCCATCCAGCCAAGATTGAGCGCGGTAATACCTTTGTCCCAGAACTCCGGGCTGACATAGTTTTTCAGGCGTTGATCTTCATAGATCTGCGGTACCGAAATGTTCAACCGCAGGGAGGACTGGACCAGGTTGTCTTTGACGTTTTCTTCGTTGCGCCAGGATTTGAGGCTACCGCAGTAGCCCTCCTGCTCGCTCAGCTGCGGATTGAGCTTTTCCGCCGCGATGCCATATTGGGCCAGCATCGCTTTGGTGTAGCAGACGCCCAGCCGACCATCTTTATCGCGCGCGATGCGTAAATCGTAGCGCCCTTTCCACTCGTCGTTGGTGTAGACGTCAAGGGAGTAAGTGCCTTCGGTAATCGCGCTGGTCGAAAAACGCGACAGATCGACCTTTTCGCGACTGCCGACAATAAAGCCGTCGTTAAACTGATATACCGTTCCCGGGTTTTCCTGTCCGCTGGAAAATGGCGGAAAGCAGCACAGCGCGATGGCGATCGCGGTGCTTAATCTTCCCGGGCAGAATGACCTCTGCTTCATTAGCTTTTCCCTTATTTAACGGCCACTTTCACTGCGACATCGGCGCCATAGTCATTAATGTTGTTAACGGTCAGGGTTTCGCCGCGGTTGACGGCGGAGGAGAGCGCCACCGTCTGGCTGGACTGCGGCGCCAGCATCACGGTTTTACTGTTCAGGGCTTTACCGCCGTCGCGGGAAATACGGCTGACGGTAATGTAGAACGGCGTCGGGTTGTTGATGGCGAGACCACTGCCGCTGGCGGTCAGGGTCAGCTTCTCGGCCGCCGCATCGCGGTTGCCCAGTCCGGCAGGACGATAAATAAATTTAAAGCGCGAACGGATCGCCAGCTGCAGCACGTTCTGGCCTTCATTTTTCTGATTGGCCACCACCGGCGGAATTTCCAGCAGATTCAGCCACCACAGCGTCTCTTTATCTTTCGCCAGACCGGCGCTGCTGCCGAGCTTAATACGCAGCGTCTGGCCGCTCTTGGCGTCAACGCGCGAAATCGGCGGGGTGATAATAAACGGGGTGGTAATGGTATCCGGTGTGGCATCGGCATCGCCGTTATCCAGCCAGGCCTGCGCCAGCGCCGGACGGTCGGCGTTATTTGAAAGCTGTACCGTTATTTCTTTTTCATTTCCTGGATAAATAAAGCGGGTACCGTTAACAATAATATTGTTGGCATGGGCCGCAAAACTAAAAATGAAACAGAAAAAAAGGGCAATACGCTTCATGCTGACCTCAGAATAAAAATACAAGCGGCGGACATTGCCGCTTTATTATTGTTATTAACTGCCCCATCGCGGGGCAGTTTTATTTTCTGACGGAATTACTGGTAAGTAATTTCGTAAGTCGCGTAGCTGTTAACCACACCGGTGGTTACCGTGGTCGGCGCGCTGGTGGCGTAGCCTACGTAGTAGGTGAAACGCGCGCCATCAGCTACAGCGGAAGCGTCGCCTTTCGCTTTCGGCTGAGTGCTGTCACCCGGGATGATTTTGTTGGTCAGCGCGGTAGCGTTGTCAGTAGACAGCACCAGCTGGATGTTCTGAGCACCGGAAGCTTCGGTGTTCGCCAGGTAGCCCTGTTGTTTGCTGGTTGCGCCAGCCAGCAGGTTACCGCCGGTCCAGTTCACGCCCAGTTTGCTTACGTCATCCTGTTTAGTGCCATCAGCAGCCTGGCAGTTAGAGACGTCAATGGTGAAAGATTTCGGTTTCAGGTAAGTATCCGCTGCTGCCGCTTTAACTTCAGTCAGGGTTACCGGAGACAGGTAAACGTTCGCATCGCTGCCCTGGCCGTTAACGGAAACAGTACAGGATACATCGGTAACTTTACCGAAGAAATTAACCTGGCCGCCGCCAACAGTGGTATCAGCTGCATGGGCAGCAGTCATGCCAAAAAACGCGGTTGCCATTGCTGCAGAGAGAAGAACCTTTTTCATTGCCATTTCCTTGTCAGAGTGAATTACGAATCAATGAGCACACTGTGAATTCGCATAGAACCAGAAACATCAGGCGATGCTGATTTATGCCACTGCTAATAGAATCTTCGACTGACCGGGAGCCGCAATATTTAAGGCGTCAGGTAACGAACCTAAAAATATAAGTTCGCTGGTGCTATCGGCGTCAAAGAATGCTATTTATTCGCCGACAAATATACATTTGTTCACGTTTCATTAAGTTATATAACAGATAACCATCGACTATTAATAAACAGTCATTGATAGATGAAAACGCGAGGGTGGTTGTTTACAGCGCAGCAAGCCTAACGCCAGAGCGAGAGAAAGTGACCGCAACAGCATGCAGAAAAAGCCCTCGGAAGGCCATCGCGATAAGTCTGAATCTGCCTTTGCGGTGGTGAAAACAGCACCAAACCATTCACACAACGAATGGTGAAAGCATGAATGAGGCGCATTCCTCTCCCTGAACAAGGGCAGCCCATGTGATCCCCCCTTTCAGAAGTAAATCATTAATTCATTGTTTTTAAATTAAAAAATAGATAAACGATCATGTTTACGCCATCAAACCGCCATAAAAATGTGATCTAAATCGCACTTTTTGCCACGCGCGTTATAGTTAGCAGACTTATTATAAGTCCATCGAAAGCAAACATGCTTTCCACCATAAAAGTTAAAAGGACAAACACCATGAAAAACGTAAAATTACTCGCCGCTGCCGGTATGCTCTCCCTGGTCTCTTTCGCTAGCTTCGCTCATCCGGTGAGCGTGACAGCAGACACCCTGGACAGCGCAGAAGCGAAAATCGCAACCATTGCGAAAGAACAAGGCGCTTCCTACCACATCACCGAAGCCTATACCGGCAACCAGGTCCATATGACCGCCGAGCTGTCTAAATAAGCGAATGGTTGCAGAGGGAGCTGCCGGACAGGCCGCCTGCGGGTGGCTGGTCTGGCTCCCGCCGCTCACCCCGCACGCAGCAATGTCGAGCCCCGTTACGGGGCTTTTTTCGTTTTTGCTCCCGCCGCCTGACGCGCCAGCGCGCGCTGGATAGACATCACGCTCGCCAGCACCACGATCAATCCCATCAGCGCCATCCCCTGGATCTTTTGTCCGAGGAATATCCATCCCAGTACCACGGCGGTCACCGGGCTCAGCAGACTCATCGCCGACACGGCCACCGGTGAGAGGCGGCCAATCCCCCGAAACCACAGGCCATAGGCCAGCATGGCGCCCGCCAGGCACAGCCACAGATAGCCGGCCGCCTGCAGCACTGTTACCTGATGCAAAGGAGGGTCAACGATCAGCGCCACCGGGGCCAGCACCACTCCACCGATCGTCAGCTGCCAGCCGGTCAGCGCGACGATCGGCAGGGAGAGCGCCCAGCGCCGGGAGAGCCAGGTGCCCAGCGCCATACTGATCGCCCCGAGAAACGCCGCGCCGATGCCCAGCGGGTCGAGGACGGTGTGCGGCGACAGCAGCAGCATGGCGATACCGAGTATGCCGGCGATGGCGGAGAACACCGCCAGCCAGGGCGAGCGCTGCCGGTCGACGCACCAGGCGAGGAGCATCACCAGCAGCGGCTGGATCGCGCCGATCACCGCCGCCAGCCCGCCGGGTAAGCGATAGGCGGCGATAAACAACAGCGCCTGAAACGCGCCGATATTTAAGATGCCGGTAACGATCAGCTTTGCCCATTCGCCGCGCTGCGGAAAACGACGGCTCCAGATCAGCAGGGCGATACCTGCCGGCAGCACCCTCAGCAGCGCAGCAATAAATGGGCGGTCAGGAGGAAGAAGCTGGGAGGTGACGATGTAGGTCGTCCCCCAGATAGCGGGCGCCAGCGCGGTGAGCAGCAGGTCGAGAATCAGATTACGTGAGAGAAAAGCCATGATTTTATCTTCACTTCAAGGTAAATTAGTGAGTGAAGTATGTACCGCCAAGTATCTTGATATCAAGACAAGTGAGCACTAATGGACAAATCACCGCCGATCGACGCCGTGGATCGCATCCTCGCCCAGTGGCAGCGGGAGCGGCCAGACCTCGACTGCAGCCCCATGGGGCCGATAGGTCGCCTGAAACGATGCGCTATGCTGCTGGAGCCGCAGGTGGAAGTGGCCTTTACGCGCCACGATCTGGTGCGCTGGGAGTTTGACATGCTGGCGACGCTGCGGCGCGCCGGGGCGCCTTTCGTACTTTCGCCCACCCAGCTCTTCTCCACGCTGATGATTACCTCCGGCACCATGACCCATCGTCTGAAGGCGCTGGAGAAACGCGGGTTTATTACCCGCCTGCCCAATCCGGAGGATGCCCGCAGTATGCTGGTCGCCCTGACCCCTGCCGGACGCGAACGGATCGATGCCGCAGTGGAAACCCACGTCGACAACGAACGGCAACTGCTGGCAGGACTCAGTGACGGTGAACGCCAGCAGTTGGATCAGGCGCTGCGGGTGTTGATGCGACTGCTGGAAACGGGCTAACAGCCAGCGGCGATAAAGTCGCCGTTGGCGCTGATCGGCACCACGCTGAAAAACAATCCCACGGCAAAGAGGATCAGCGCCAGACCGCCGAGGATCTTCATCAGCGGAACCAGCCAGGGCCGCGGGCGGTGATTCGTGGCCAATCGTTTGACCGTCCGATGGCGCGCATAGTGAACCAGTAGCGACAGACCGAGGATCGAGAGCGCGGTGCCCAGCGCCATGCTCATCACCGCGGCGATGCCCCAGCTAACAATCCCCAACGCGTTGGCGAATAATAAAATCATGATCGCCCCGCTACAGGGCCGAACGCCGATAGCCAGCACCACGCCAAGGCGCGTCTTCCAGTCAGCGCCCTGCAGATCCTGCCCCACGCCGTGATGGCCGCAGCCGCACGAGGCGTCATGCTGATGCGCTGGCGTCAGACGGCGAATCACCTGTTTTGCCGGCCACAGGCTTTGCAGAGCGCGAAAGATAACATAAGCCCCAAAGACGCCGATGGTCAGGGCGCTGATCTTCTCGACGTACCAGCGGCTGGCGCTAAGATCGCCGGCGGCCAGATTCAGCCCCACCGCAAGAATAAAGACGAAGAGTATCGCAGTGACGCCCTGCAACAGGCTGCCGAGAAAGGGCACCACCCGCGCCGCCGTCAGGCTCTCCTGATTGGTGCTCAGGTAGGTCGTCACGATAAATTTACCGTGTCCCGGTCCGACGGCGTGCAGCACGCCATAGAGAAAGGCCCCCACCAGCAGCCAGATACCGCCGCTGTACTGATGGTTATTCAGCAACAGAAGGTACATCACCAGATAGCGATGCAGGGTAATTTGGGTGGCGAGACACCACTGGAGAAAGTCACCCCAGTGGCTGTGCAAGGTGATAGCGGCGGCCAGCAGTAGAAGGCCGCCGCACCCGGCCGCCAGCAGGCGCCAGTCGCGGAGCGCAATCGGAGTCGTCATCGTTATACCATTGTAGTAAACGTAAACCGCCTGACAGCAACTTTACGACAGGCGAGCGAAGGTGTCAGCGCTGAAGGGTGAGGAATTTGTCGAAGCTGTTCACGGGATTGTACGTAGTCACCAGGCTCCGCATTATCTACCGATCGCTATCTTCCCGACACCGTATTAGCGCAGAATGCCTCAATATCTTGAGCATACCACAGCTATATCTTTTTATGCGTTATTGGTTACCAATACCTTTTAACAGGAATAATTACTCAAAAAATCACAGATAAAAATAAATAAGTTATTTCTTGGCGAGCATTTTTTGTCAGTTATTATGCTGCGCTTCCGGCAAGAATATTCTTTAACTGCTATTTATTGTACTCTTCAGCAGGATCACTTCCATGAAAAGAGGCTTACTTACCCTGGTTACTGCTGCCATCGCTTTCCGTACAGGCCACCTGGCGCAGCGACAAGCGCCAGGAGGCACGTGACGAAAAGTGGTGAACCGGCAGGCTTCGGCGTATCCTGGATGTGAGTCCTTCCCGCGCCGAAGCGAGCATTCCAACCCGCCGCCAGACCGTGTCGCAATACTTACCTGTCCTCTATACCTCCCATTGATATCTTCCTGTATACGTTGACCGTGACGAGTTTTCATCTCATTCAACCGCATGTACCAGATTAAGCTTACCCGTTGAAATACGGCGTAATGTGCTCTATTACAGACAATGCTATTATCACCAGGCTTTTTGCAGTATGGTTTAATCACTGTTGTAGTTTTGCAGTGAATGCTATCCAGACGACTTAAGGTTGTATTTTGTCTGAGAAATTTCTCATGCCATTCCCGAAGGTTGTCGGCGAGGGAGGCTGGTTTACTGGGGTGACATTGCCCAGTAAACAGGCAATCAATCATGACGGCATTGATAGCCGCCTTGCCGTGGCCGGAAGCCCAAGCCTTCATCATCATGCGGGTATCATCAAGAGGATCAGGGATGTACAGGACGTGGAAACCCCCAGGAAAGATTCATCAGTTCAGCCAGCTCACCCTTTCTTTACCCTTCAGATCGCGGCCTCTTATCGTTAGCAATGGAGCTAGCCCATGATACCGCTCGCGCTCGTAGCAAATTAAAACGTTATCACCACGCTGTTTCAAAATAAAAAGGCAGTCAAATTTAACAATGACCTGACGCAGGCTCGGAAAACCAAAAATATGCCTGCAATAAAAGGGAAAACCATGACGAATAACGCCGACATAAAAAAAAGGAACTTCCTGACTCAGAATGAAATTGAGTCTTTACTTAAAGCGGCCGATACCGGTCCTTATGCTGCACGTAATTATTGCCTGACGTTACTGTGCTTCATCCATGGTCTGCGCGCCAGCGAGATCTGTCGTCTACGAATATCGGATATCGACCTTGCTGCCCGATGTGTTTACATCCATCGGCTTAAAAAAGGGTTTTCGACTACCCACCCGTTGCTGGATAAAGAGATCTACGCCCTAAAGCGCTGGCTGGCCATTCGCAGCAGCTGGCCGCAGGCCGCCAGCGAATGGCTGTTTCTCTCCCGCAAAGGTAATCCCCTTTCCCGCCAACAGTTTTATCAGATTATCGCGTCCTCAGGGGGACTGGCGGGGCTGCCACTGGAGATCCACCCGCACATGCTGCGGCACTCCTGTGGCTTTGCGTTGGCGAATATGGGGATCGATACCCGCTTGATTCAGGATTATCTCGGGCATCGCAATATCCGCCACACCGTCTGGTATACCGCCAGCAATGCGGGACGCTTCTATGGCATCTGGGACAATCCCCGTGACAAACAGCGATCGTCGCTGATCCAATAGCCTTGACGCCATGGATGGCGTTGTATCGCGAGCGGTCGACAAATTAAAATATTCATGATTATTAACCCTGCGTTAATTAGGATTACTGTTCCCACAAGTTCTTATTTAATCCTTATGACTGAGAGTTAATATAACCCTGCGTTTACTCAGGAATAAGACTGGGTATTTATTGGTGGGAAAAAATTTCCGCGGCTGTGTTTTTAATAACGGCTGGTAGTGAAAAATATCCTTTCATTTTATATACCTGGCGGCAACCCGCACAGATACTATTGAGCCGATGATTAAAATCTTTAAAATTAAGAATTATCACCCGACGATATTTTTAGTGTCTGGCAATGTAATATGTTATCAATTCATGATTAATCATCTTCACCCTGTACCGTTTTAGCATTACAGAACCTATTTCGTCATGGCGTATGGTTTCGCTGTGACGGTCATTCATACCTATTTTCAGGAGCAACTATTGTGAACCGACGTCGTTTTCTAACCGCCAAAGAAGTTCAGGCCATGATGCAGGCTGCTCGTCAGGGCCCTACCGGCGAACGGGACTACTGCCTCATTCTGCTGGCCTTTCGCCATGGCATGCGCATTAGCGAACTGCTGGATCTGCATTATCACGATCTGGATCTCCATGAAGGGCGGGTTAATGTGCGGCGATTAAAGAATGGTTTTTCGACGATTCATCCACTGCGTTTTGATGAGCGCGAGGCGATTGAGCGCTGGAGCCTGGTCCGTGCCGGCTGGAAAGCGGCGGACAAAACGGACGCACTGTTTATCTCCCGCCGCGGCACCGCGCTCTCCCGCCAGCAGGCGTATCGTATTATTCGCTCCGCCGGGGAAAATGCGGGTACCGTCACGCACACTCACCCCCATATGCTGCGTCACGCCTGCGGCTATGAACTGGCGGAAAGAGGGACAGATACGCGTTTGATACAGGATTATCTAGGACATCGCAATATTCGTCATACAGTACGTTACACCGCCAGTAATGCGGCACGTTTCGCTGGCATCTGGGAAAGAAATAATCTTTTAGAGGAAAAAGACCAGAAGACGAAAAATGAAATAACTGATTGATTTTAAATAATTAAAAAAATAACGAACAGGTCAATTGGGGCCAAACTGTTTATATCATAAAAATGTTTTGACATATTTTGCAACTCACTGCGCCATATTTCCGCAAAAAAAATCATATCTAATTGATTATTATCTATTTTTAAACCTGCAATTACTCAATTTTCTCTAACCATATCTCTGCTGCACCGGCGATCCGTCGCCAACGCCATCGCTTTTCCTTTCGCACCCCCTCCCACCACACCAGATTATATTACCATAAAAACCAAATTTGGCAGAATTTAAAACCACAGAATACCCAATTGACACAAAATACAGATCATTTATCCCAACGAGTCAAAATGGCCCCAATTGTCTCATCGGTTGGGCGAAAACTGTGCAGAGCCGGCAGCCGGACCACTCGGCTGAAATCTGAAATGCCTGGAAGGCACAACGGCTGCCAATCCGGTTCGTTATTTCGACATCGTTCAAAGGAAAACAGTATGAAAATCAAAACACTGGCAATGATTGTTGTGTCAGCCCTGTCACTGAGCTCCACGGCAGCTCTGGCCGATACCACCACGGTCAACGGCGGGACCGTGCATTTTAAAGGAGAAGTCGTTAATGCGGCCTGTGCGGTGGATGCCGGCTCTATCGATCAAACCGTTCAGTTAGGCCAGGTGCGTTCCGCGAAACTGGCCACGGCGGGGAGCACCAGTTCGGCCGTCGGTTTCAACATCCAGCTGGATGATTGCGACACTACGGTAGCCACCAAAGCGTCCGTCGCCTTCGCCGGTACGGCCATCGACAGCAGCAATACCACCGTTCTGGCCCTGCAAAACTCTGCCGCTGGCAGCGCAACCAACGTCGGCGTGCAGATCCTCGACAATACCGGTACGCCACTGGCACTGGACGGCGCCACCTTCAGTGCTGCGACCACGCTGAATGACGGCCCCAACATCATCCCGTTCCAGGCACGTTACTACGCGACCGGCGCAGCGACGGCTGGTATAGCGAACGCGGATGCCACGTTCAAAGTGCAGTACGAGTAAGACCCGAGTCAGGCAGGGAAGCTATTCGGGCCAGGAGGGCCCGCTCTCTATTTTCAACCGGAGTGAAACGATGCAGGGAATGAAATCTGGTCTGCTGCTGCTACTGCCTCCGCTGGCGCTGGCCGGTAATCATTGGAACGTCACGCTGCCGGGGGGCAGCATGCGTTTTCAGGGCCTGATAATGGCGAGCTCCTGCCGCGTCGAAGCCGGCGATCGGCAGATGACGGTCAATCTGGGGCAGATCAGCAGTAATCGATTTCATGCTGTCGGCGAAGACAGCAACCCAATCCCTTTCGCGATTCATTTACAGGATTGCAGTACGGCGGTCAGCCAGCATGTGGGTGTGACCTTTCACGGCGTGGCTGATGGAAAAAACCCCGACGTGCTGTCGGTGGGTGAAGGTCCGGGGATCGCCAGTGGGATCGGTATTGCGCTATTCGACAGCCAGGGCCAGCAGCTCCCGCTCAATCGTCCAGCGGATCGCTGGATATCACTCTACCGCGGACCGACGACGCTAAATTTCGTCGCCAAATATCGGGCGACCGGACGCCAGGTCACCGGCGGTGCAGCCAATGCCCAGGCCTGGTTCTCATTGACCTATCAGTAATTAATCCGCAGACAAACAGGACAACACGGTGAGCAGACAAGGAGATAATGTGAGAAAAACGGCAACGATGGCGCATGGCTTACTGGCAGGATGTGTGCTTTTCGCCGCCAGTATCTTTAGCGCCAGCGCGCAGGCGGGCGTTGCGCTTGGCGCGACCCGGGTTATCTACCCGGCGGGACAGAAGCAGGTCCAGCTCGCGGTGACCAATAATGATGACAACAGTACCTGGCTTATTCAGTCATGGGTGGAAAATGCCGATGGTCAGCGAGACGGCCGGTTTGTCATCACTCCTCCGTTGTTTGCCATGCAGGGTAAAAAAGAGAACACCCTGCGCATTATCGACGCCACCAATAACCAGCTGCCGCAGGATCGGGAAAGTCTGTTCTGGATGAACGTGAAGGCGATCCCTTCGATGGATAAATCAAAGCTCAGCGACAATACCCTGCAGCTGGCGATTATCAGCCGCATCAAGCTCTACTACCGTCCGGGAAAACTGGCCCTGCCTCCGGATCAAGCGGCGGAAAAGCTGACCTTTAGCCGTAGCGGATCGTCGCTGACGCTGACGAACCCCACCCCCTATTACCTGACGGTGACCGAACTGAACGCCGGGACACGCATTCTGGAGAACGCCCTCGTACCGCCGATGGGCAAAACCAGCGTCAAGCTACCCGCGGATGCCGGGAACACCATCACCTATCGCACGATTAATGATTACGGCGCGCTGACGCCGAAAATGAATGGCGTGCTGCGCTAACCCAGAAGCGCCCCGCCGCGCGGGACACGCTGCGCATGACCAGAAGCAATGACAGCCGGGCAACGTCGGACCGGAGGGATAATGTCACATCGGAAATATGGACTGGATCATTTAGGTTGCCGAACTGCCCGGCGCCTGGTATCTCCGGCGCTGGCGCTGTGGCTCTGCTCACAGCCGTTTGCCGCGCGGGCGGACCTCTATTTTAACCCCCGCTTTTTAGCTGACGATCCGGCGGCGGTGGCTGACCTGTCGGGATTTGAAAAAGGCCAGGAGGTTCCGCCAGGCACCTATCGCGTCGATATTTATCTCAACAATGGTTTTATGACCACCCGGGACGTCACTTTCCAGGCCGATGCCCAGGGTCACGGTCTGTCACCCTGCCTGACGCGCGGCCAGCTGGCGAGCATGGGTGTGGATACTGGTCGGGTGCCGGGCATGGCGACGCTGGACAGCACGGCCTGCGTGCCGCTGACCACGCTTATCAGCGAAGCTACCACACGCTTCGACGTCGGACAGCAGCGCCTGTACCTCACCGTCCCCCAGGCATTTATGGGTAACCATGCGCGCGGCTATATTCCGCCGGAGCTGTGGGATAACGGTATCACCGCCGGGCTGATAAACTATAACTTCACGGGCAATAACGCCCATAACACCACAGGTGGCAGCAGCCGTTACGCCTATCTGAATCTACAGAGCGGCCTGAACATTGGCGCCTGGCGTCTGCGCGATAACAGCACCTGGAGCTACAGCAGCGGCGGTAGCACCTCATCCAACGAGAATCGCTGGCAGCACGTTAACAGCTGGCTTGAGCGGGACATCACGCCTCTGCGTTCGCGACTCACCCTAGGGGACAGCTACACCAACGGCGATGTCTTCGACGGGATCAACTTCCGCGGCGCCCAGCTGGCCTCCGACGACAATATGCTACCGGACAGCCAGAAAGGCTTTGCGCCGGTGATCCACGGGATCGCCCGCGGCACGGCGCAGGTGTCAATCAGGCAAAACGGCTACGAAATCTACCAGAGCACAGTGCCGCCGGGACCATTTACCATCGACGATCTCTACGCCGCGGGCAATGGCGGCGATCTGCAGGTCACGATCAAAGAAGCGGATGGCTCCCGCCAGGTCTTCAGCGTGCCCTGGTCAACGGTGCCGGTTCTCCAGCGTGAAGGCCATACCCGCTTCGCCCTCACCGCCGGGGAGTACCGCAGCGGCAACAGTCAGCAGGAAACGCCCGATTTTTTCCAGGGCACGGCCATGCATGGCCTGCCGGCAGGCTGGACGCTCTACGGCGGCACCCAGCTGGCAGACCGCTATCGCGCCTTTAACCTTGGGGTGGGGAAAAACATGGGCTATTTCGGCGCCCTGTCGCTGGATATCACTCAGGCCAACGCCACCCTGGCTGACGACAGCGAACATCAGGGGCAGTCGGTGCGTTTTCTCTATAACAAATCCCTGGATGAGACCGGCACCAACCTGCAGCTGGTGGGCTACCGCTACTCTACCCGCGGCTATTATAACTTTGCCGATACCACTTACCGCCGGATGAGCGGCTACAGTGTGGAAACCCAGGACGGCGTTATCCAGGTAAAACCGAAATTTACCGACTACTACAATCTGGCTTACAGCAAGCG
The DNA here is from genome assembly GCF_018223925.1 of Klebsiella sp. 10. Classification (NCBI taxonomy): domain Bacteria; kingdom Pseudomonadati; phylum Pseudomonadota; class Gammaproteobacteria; order Enterobacterales; family Enterobacteriaceae; genus Klebsiella; species Klebsiella sp. 10. The sequence goes on along the minus strand of NZ_JAGRRB010000014.1, from coordinate 41,282 downwards.
CGGCAAGGTGCAGCTGAGCGTGACTCAGCAGTTGGGGCGCACCGCCACCCTCTATCTCAGCGGTAGCCACCAGACCTACTGGGGCACCGACGATGCCGATGAGCAGCTGCAGGCCGGCCTCAACGCCGCCGTGGACGATATCAACTGGTCGCTAAGCTACAGCCTGACAAAAAACGCCTGGCAGCAGGGGCGCGATCAAATGCTGGCGATCAATATCAATATCCCCTTCAGCCACTGGCTGCGTTCCGACAGCCGCTCGGTCTGGCGGCACGCCAGCGCCAGCTACAGCCTGTCGCACGATCTCAATGGCCGCATGACCAATCTGGCGGGCCTGTACGGCACCCTGCTGGAAGACAACAACCTCAGCTATAGCGTGCAGACCGGCTATGCCGGCGGCGGCAACGGCGACAACGGGAGCACAGGCTACACCGCCCTCAACTACCGCGGCGGCTACGGCAACGCCAACGTCGGCTACAGCCGCAGCGATGGCTTTAAACAGCTCTACTACGGGGTCAGCGGCGGCGTGCTGGCGCACGCTAACGGCATCACCCTGAGCCAACCGTTAAACGATACCGTGGTGCTGGTGAAAGCCCCCGGCGCCGGCGGCGTGAAAGTGGAAAACCAGACCGGGGTACGCACCGACTGGCGCGGGTATGCCGTCCTGCCTTATGCCACTGAGTATCGCGAAAACCGGATCGCGCTGGATACCAACACCCTGGCGGACAATGTCGACCTTGACGATGCGGTGGTCAGCGTGGTGCCCACCCATGGGGCGATTGTCCGCGCCAACTTTAACGCCCAGGTAGGGATGAAGATCCTGATGACGCTGACCCATCGCGGCAAACCGGTGCCGTTTGGCGCCCTCGCCACCGGCGACAGCAACCAGAGCGGCAGCATCGTCGCGGACAACGGCCAGGTCTACCTGAGCGGGATGCCGCTGGCGGGCAAAGTGCGGGTGAAATGGGGCGATGGCCCGGACGCTCAGTGCGTGGCCGATTACCGTCTGCCGCCGGAGAGCCAGCAGCAGGCGCTCAGTCAGCTTTCGGTCGCGTGCCGCTAAGGAGATCATGATGAGAACACTGCAGTATCTGCTGGGCGCCCTGTTTACCCTGGGCGCGCCGGCTGCGCTTGCCGCCGATAGCACGATCGCCATCAGCGGCTATGTCCGCGATAACGCCTGCGCGGTAGCCGGCGAATCGAAGGATTTTACTGTCGATTTACAGGATAACGCCGCGAAGCAGTTTTATGCCGTTGGGGCGACGACGCCGCCGGTGCCGTTCCGCATCGTGCTGTCGCCCTGCGGCACTTCCGTCACCGCGGTGAAAGTCGGTTTCACCGGCGTGGCGGACAGCGTCAACACCAGCCTGTTAAAACTCGATGCCGGGACCTCGGCGGCGGCAGGAATGGGGGTGGAAATTCTCGATCAGCAGCAGTCCCGGCTGCCGGTCAATGCGCCGTCATCCACCATGACCTGGACCACGCTGACCCCGGGCCAGACCAATATTCTCAACTTTTACGCCCGGCTGATGGCCACTCAGGTGCCCGTCACCGCCGGGCATGTCAATGCGACAGCAACATTCACCCTGGAATTTCAGTAAGCGGAGGCTGAAATGAAATGGACTCATGTGGGCTGGCTGCTGGCCGGCCTGTTAACCGCGAGCGCTTCCCTGCGGGCGGCCGACGTCACTCTCACCGTCAACGGCAAGGTGGTGGCCAGACCCTGCACGGTTTCCACCGTCAATGCCACCGTCGAGCTGGGCGATCTCTATACCTTTAGCCTGATCGGTGCGGGCTCGGCATCGGCCTGGCACAGCGTGGCGCTGGATCTGAGCAACTGTCCCGTGGGTACTTCACGGGTGAAAGCCACCTTCAGCGGAACGGCGGACAGCACCGGCTATTACAAAAACCAGGGAACGGCGGGCAATATTCAGCTCGAACTGCAGAACGAGGACGGCACCACGCTGAACAATGGCAGCAGCCAGTCGGTACAGGTGGATGAGGCCAGCCAGTCCGCTCGCTTCCCGCTGCAGGTCAGGGCGCTGTCCGTCAACGGCGGCGCCACGCAAGGCACCATTCAGGCGGTGATTAACGTCACCTATACCTACGCCTGAGCCAGGAGAGCATCATGATGAAAAAAATAATCCCCCTGTTCACCACCCTGCTGCTGCTGGGCTGGTCGATGAACGCCTGGTCCTTTGCCTGCAAAACGGCCACCGGGGCGACGATTCCCATCGGCGGCGGGTCAGCCAACGTCTACGTTAACCTGACCCCGGCGGTGAACGTCGGGCAAAACCTGGTGGTCGACCTCTCCACGCAGATTTTTTGCCATAACGACTATCCGGAAACTATCACCGACTACGTGACCCTGCAGCGCGGATCCGCCTATGGCGGTGTGCTGTCGAGTTTTTCAGGCACCGTGAAATATAACGGCACCTCTTACCCGTTCCCGACCACCACGGAAACCGCGCGGGTGATTTATGATTCACGGACCGATAAACCCTGGCCGGCCGTCCTGTATCTGACGCCGGTGAGCACTGCCGGTGGAGTGGCCATCACCGCAGGATCGTTAATCGCGGTGCTGATCCTGCATCAGACCAACAACTACAATAGCGACTCCTTCCAGTTCATCTGGAACATTTACGCCAACAACGACGTGGTGGTCCCCACCGGCGGCTGCGACGTCTCCGCCCGCGATGTCACCGTCACCCTCCCCGACTACCCGGGATCGATGGCCGTGCCGCTCACCGTCCACTGCGCGCAAAGCCAGCAGCTGGGGTATTACCTCTCCGGCACCACCGCGGACAGCGCCAACGCGATCTTCACCAATACCGCCTCCGCCTCGCCGGCGCAGGGGATAGGCGTTCAGCTGACGCGCAACGGCAGCGCCGTCCCGGCGAACAGCACGGTCTCGCTGGGCACCGTCGGCACCTCGCCGGTCAACCTCGGCCTGACGGCCACCTATGCCCGGACCACAGGCCAGGTTACCGCCGGCAACGTGCAGTCGATCATCGGCATCACCTTTGTCTATCAATGATGACCGATTATATCCTCTCGCCCTGCTCGCTGGCCGCCCGCGGGTTGAGCCAGCTGATGCTGAACGCCGCGAAGCGGCCCGTTGAGCTGCCGGTCGAGGGCGTGTCCCTGCGCGAGCTGGCCGCCGTGAAGCGGATCGTGGTGTATCTCCCTGACGATCCCCTGTGGATGCTCACCACGCTGCGCCAGGCGGCAAGGCTACTCGACGAGGCCTTGCCGCCGTTACCGATGTTGATTCTGAGCCGCAGCCCGGCCATCTGGCTGTGGCAAACGCTGCTCTATCAGGTGAGTCATCCGGATCGTCTGCGCAACGTCCATACTGCCCCCGCCGATCTGTCCTGCGCGGAGCTGGCCCATCGGCTGGAGAATGCGCCGCGGCTTGAGCGGCTTGCCAGCGAAGCCGCCCTGATCCACGGAAAACGGGTCGTCGGGTTGACCCACGCCGAGCTCAAGGTGATCCTCGCCCTGCTGCAAGGGCAGACGATAGGCGAGCAGGCCCAACGTCTCGGATTGAGCCAGAAAACGCTCTACACCCAGCGGCTGGCTGGGGTGAAAAAGCTGGTGGAATGTCATCCGCATCTGGCCCCCCGCTTTCCGCGCACGCTGCTGCCGCGCTCACCCGCAAACGCACTGACGGCGTTTGAACAGGAATGGGTACAAGCGATTCACGATCGCCAGGTCTTCCCGGTTTTTCAACCTATCGTCGATAGTCGCTCACAGCTACAGGGGGTGGAGATCCTGATCCGCTGGCGCCACCGCGGCCAGGTACTTCACCCCCAGACCTTTCTGCCGCACTTCCGCGCCGACTACACCTGGCTGCTGCTTACGGCCTTTGTTCTGCAGGAGGCCGTGCAGAATATTAATGAGTATCCAGGCACCTTCTATTTTTCGGTCAACATACCCTCCTCGCTCGCCGACAGTGACAGCCTGCTGCGGATGGTGGAAGCCGCTCGCCAGCAGCTTCGGCAGCCAGAGGGCGTGACAAGGCTGGTGCTGGAATATGCTGAAACTATCGATTTTAGCCATCAGAGCCGCTCCGCCGCCCACGTGGCGCAGCTGCAACGTGCTGGCGTGCGCGTGATGCTGGACGACTGCTTTTCTCAGGGGAGCGTTATCTTTCCGGCGCGTCGACTGCACTTCAATGCGTATAAACTGGATATGAGCGTCGTCAACGACGCCCAGCACGATCCAAAGGCGCTTGCGCTAATAAAAAGCCTGGCCTACTACTGCCAGTTAAGCGGCAGCCGCTGTGTGGCGGAAGGGGTGGATTCACTGGCGAAATTTACGCAGTTAAAATCGCTGGGGATTGATCGCTTCCAGGGCTATCTGTTTTCACCACCGATGCGGCGCGAACATCTCCCGGATCTGATCCGCCGCTTTTCCCACCAGCGCGATCCGGCGAAACGTTGAGGGTGCGAGAAAAGCGCACCGGTTAGCACCGGTGCCGGTACGTCATGCGCGAATATCGTCGTATTCGCGGGTGTTATCGAATTCATGTTTGGCAAACGGGCAGAGAGGGATAATCTTCCGCTGCTCCTGGCGCATTTTTTCCACTACCTTCGCCACCAGCTGTTTCCCCACGCCCTGGCCTTTCAGGCTGGGATCAACATCGGTATGTTCGATAATGCTGAGGTGTTCGCCGGTGGGAACAAAAACAATCTCCGCCACCTGGTTTCCCTGCGCGTCGTTAACATAAAATTTGTTATGCCCTTCCAGTATTTCCATCTTCTCCTCGCTTATTTATGACGATATTGCAGAGCGCCGCTCGGGCAGGTATCAATCACGTTTACCACCGTCGCGACATCCACTTCATCCGGGATAATCCACGGCTTACGCTTCAGGTTGAAGAGCTTCGCGCTGCCGCGCACGCAGTTCCCGGAATGCTGACAGATCGCCGTATTAAAGTAGACGTCGATTTTCTCCCCGGTGTAGGCCCGGTAGCCGGCTTCCAGTAATTCCTTATCCATGACATTGCCTCGGTCGTTTTTATCTTTCAGGCTAAGCATAGCCCTCGCCGTGGCGGCTGACTATGCGCAAGCGCGGGAATTGACGCCTCACATCATGCTCTCCCATCGCGCAAGGATCCCGCAGTCAACGATCGGTTGACTTTCATTCCCGCAACGAGGCGATTACACTCATGACACACTGGTATGATCACTCAGGGATGTTCCATTGAATCATATTGCCACCATCGCCCGCCCGGCGCGGTTACTGCTCGTCTTGCCGCTTTCCGGCTGCTCACTTTCGCCAGAGATCCCGGTATTGGGCGCTGCTTTTCCCGGCTGGTTTTTCTGCTTACTGGGCGGTGCGTTTTTACTGATCCCCTGCCATATCCTGATTACCCGTAAAGGCTGGCAGCCGCGCTTTTCTCCCCTGGTCTTCAGCTACGTCGCGCTGATGTTCCTGTTCGCCACGTTGCTGTGGTTTCTGTTTTTTGTTCACTGATCGCTTATGACAACTTCCCGCACTTCCCTGTTACGCAAAAAGTGGCCTCTGCTGGCGCTGGTCCTTGCCGCCATCCTGGCGCTGATCCTCGTTATCTGGCAGTTGCAAACCTCGCCGGAGACCAATGACGCCTATGTCTATGCTGATACCATCGATGTAGTGCCCGAGGTCAGCGGACGCATCGTGGAGATGCCCATTCGCGATAACCAGCGGGTGAAAAAAGGCGATCTGTTGTTCCGCATCGACCCCCGCCCCTATCAGGCAATGCTCGATGACGCGAAAGCCCGGCTGACGACCCTCGACGCGCAGATCATGCTGACCCAGCGCACCATCAAAGCGCAAGAGTATAACGCCCAGTCGGTGGCGGCCGCCGTCGAGCGCGCCAGAGCGCTGGTTAAGCAGACCACCTCCACGCGTATCCGCCTTGAGCCGCTGGTGCCGCAGGGGTTCGCTTCCCAGGAAGATCTCGATCAGGCGCGCACCGCTGAGAAAGCGGCGCGGGCGGAGCTGGAGGCCACGCTGCTGCAGGCCAAACAGGCTTCGGCGGCCGTGACCGGCGTGGATGCCATGGTGGCGCAACGCGCCGGGGTCCTGGCGCAAATCGCCCTCGCTGAACTGCATCTGGAATTTACCGAAGTGCGCGCGCCGTTCAACGGCGTGGTGGTGGCGCTGAAAACCACCGTCGGCCAGTACGCCTCGGCGCTGAAGCCGGTCTTCACCCTGCTGGATGACGACCGCTGGTATGTGATCGCGAACTTCCGCGAAACCGACCTGAACAACGTGCGCCCCGGCGTGGCGGCGCGGATCACCGTGATGACCAACCACAACCGGACCTTTAACGGGGTGGTGGATTCGGTCGGCTCCGGGGTCCTGCCCGAAGGTGGGAGCGTCATCGAAGGGCTGCCGCTGATCCAGAAAAGCATTAACTGGGTCCACGTCTCGCAGCGCTTCCCGGTGAAAATCGCCGTCAGCGATCCCGACCCGGAACTGTTCCGCATGGGCGCCTCGGCCAGCGCCGTGCTGCAGCCGTAGCCGGGCGACGCTATGTTTCCTCTCGCCCATTTTTTACGCCAGGAACTGCGCGACGCGCCGGGACGCGCCAGCTACACGCTGCGCCTGACGCTAAGCTGCGCGGTGCTCATCACCCTGTTTATGACCCTGCAGATCCCTTTCCTGGCCGTTGCGCTGATCGTCGTGTTCTACGTCAGCCAGCCTAACGTGTTGATGATTAAGCTGGTCAGCGTGGTCTTTTTTGTCACCGTCACCGTGGCGCTCGGCGGCGTGCTGCTGATCATCAAGTGGACCTATGACTACCCGCTGATCCGCCTGGCGGCCTCCGTGGCGCTCTTTTTCTGCGCCCTCTATCTGATGCGGGTGCTGGGCAAGCTGGGACTGGCCTTTTTCGTGGTGGCGCTGGCGGTGATTTACGCTCAGACCTTCCCGTCGATGACCAGCCAGAGCGAGATCCTGGTGCGGCTGCTGCTTTGGCTGTGGGTGGCGATTAACACCGCGATCCTCGTCACCCTGCTGGTCAACGCCTGCTTTCAGCAGGCCTTTCCCGGTAACCAGTTTAAGGCGCGTCTGGCCGGGATGCTGCACGAGGTCGCCCGGCGGCTGGCGGCCCCGGACGCTGAAGCGCCACCGACCTTCGGCGAGACCGCCGCGCAGTTCAATCAGCTGCAGTCGCTATTCGCCCAGGCCAGCCGGGCGACACCGGAGATCGCCGCCGATCCCCAGGCCTGGCGCTCGCGGCTGGCCGCCACTTTGCGCTGCTACCAGCTGACGGCCCTGCTGCAAGCAGACGAGGCGGATAGTGACGATCGCCAGCAGCTGTCGCAGGCGGTACTTCAGCTGAAGAACGCCCTTAGCGAGGGGCCGTTTGACGGCGCTATTCCTCCCCTGACGCTCAGCGGTCGCGGCGTCAATCGCGCTGTTCTGCAGGAGATGGCTACCACTCTGCAGCGGCTGGCGCAGGGTGAGCCGGTTGCCCTGCCGCAGGGTGAGCCGGTTGCCCTGCCGCAGGGTGAGGTGGAGAAGGCGCCCCTGCTGGCGCCGGACGCCTGGCGCAACCCGGCATATCTCCATTTTGCGCTCAAGACCCTGCTGGCGACCCTAATCTGCTATGTCTTCTATACCGCTGCCGACTGGCAGGGTCTACATACCATTATGCTGAGCTGCGTGATCGTCGCCCAGCCCGGGCTGGGCGCCACGATGCAAAAGACATGGCTGCGCATCGGCGGGGCGCTGCTCGCCTCCCTGCTGGCACTGCTGTTAATCGTCTTTGTCCAGCCCTGGACCGATTCGCTGACGGGCCTGCTGGCGATGTCCCTGCCGGTGCTGGCGCTGGCGGCGTGGATTGCCGCCGGCTCGGAGCGTATCGCCTACGCCGGGATCCAGATTGGTTTCACCTTTGCGCTGGCCTTTCTCAGCTGGTTTGCTCCGCTGACGAACCTCACCGAGCTGCGGGATCGGGTGCTGGGCATCCTGCTCGGGGTGCTGGTCTCCTCCATTGTTCATTTGTATCTCTGGCCGGACAGCGAAGCGCCGCAGCTGAAAACCCGCCTTGCGGCACTTTATCGCCGGCTGGCGGACTGCCTCGCCGCCCCGAAGGAGGCGGTTCCGCTGGCTCCCCTGCTTGTCGCCTTCACCGACAGCGAAGCGCTGCTCCACCGGGTTCGCGCCGAACCGCTGGGCACGTATGCTCACCCCTGGCCCCAGGCGAAAGGCTGGCCGATGCGCGCCACCCTCGCCCAGGCCGAGGAGATCGCCCGCCTCAGCGAAGGCTACCGACTCAACGCCGCGCCGGGAGACCCGACCCTGGCCCGCTGCGCCGAACAGCTGCGGCGCTACGCTGAACGTATCGAACAGGAGGCGACGGCGCCTGGCGAACAGCTGTCCGTCGACCTCCGCAATCCCTTTGGCCCGGCGCTGGCCGCCGCGCTGGCCGCCCTGCCCGACTGGGGCCAGACACCGATCGCGACTGAGCAACAGGCTAAAACGTCATGATGATCCTTCCTTTCTCCGCGCGGCTGCGCGGCACTCTTTTTACCCTGACGCTGACGCTGCTCAGCGGCTGCGCGTTGATCCAGGATGAGCCTGCCCAGGTCGCCATCGTCAATCCGCAGCAGGCCCAGCTGGCGCAGGTGATCCACCTGGCGAACAGCGACTGGCCGGCAGCCCGCTGGTGGGAGGCCTATGATGATCCTCAGCTCAATATGCTGATCAACCGGGCGCTGCAGAACTCGCCGACCATGCAGGCCGCTCGGCTGCGCATCTCCCAGTCGCAGTCCACGGTGGAGCTCGCCCGGTCGGCGATGGGCCTGCAGGCCACCGCCGTCGCGGCGCAAAACCGCCTGCGGATCACCGACAAATCCTTTAGCTGGCCCTACTCCTACTCCCTGCCGGTGGATAAAAACGGCCCCTGGTATACGCTGAATACCGTTGGCGTCGGGGCGCAGCTGAATATCGATCTCTGGGGGGCCGATGGCGCCCGGGTCGCCGCGGCAATTGGCGAGAAAAACGCCCGGCTGGCGGAGACCGCCGGCATTGAGCTCGACATCGCCAGCAGCGTGGCACAGCTCTATTTCGCCATGCAGGCGACGTTCCAGAAAATCGCGCTGCTGCAGGAGCTGGAGGGCATTGCCCGCTTCTCGGTGGAAGCCCACGAGCACCGGACCCGGCGCGGCCTGGAAGACAGTGTGGATGTGGCCAACGCCCAGGCCGAACAGCTCGCCGCTCGCCAGCAGATCATTAGCGCCGAGGGGATGCTGACCCAGTATCGTGAAACCCTGCGGGCGCTGATCGGCGCCGATGCGCAGAGCATGCCGGCCATCCATCCGGTGGCGCTACCGGCACTCCAGGAGACGCTGCCGCCGTCGCTCTCTTTCGAGCTGCTGGCCCGTCGTCCGGATTTGCAGGCGCTGCGGGGCTACGTCACCGCCTCCCTGAGCCAGGTCGATGCGGCGAAAGCGGCCTTCTATCCCCATTTTGATATCAAAGCGTTCTGGGGCTATAACGCCCTGAGCGTCGGGGATCTGTTTAAGTCCTCTTTCCAGCAGATCAACCTGCTGCCCGGGCTGTATCTGCCGATCTTCGACGGCGGTCGTCTGAACGCTAATCTGCAGTCGGTACGCACCGCCAGCAACATCCTGATCAAACAGTACAACCAGGCGGTGCTGGACGCGGTTCGCGATGTCGCCATCAGCTCCAGCCAGCTTAACGACCTGAATCAGCAGCGCGCGCTGCAGCAGCTGAAAGTCACCGCGGCGCAAACCACCACCGATAGCGCTCGCGCCCATTATCAGCGCGGCCTGCTCAGCCGCTACGCCGCCGAAGAAGCCCGCCGGGTGGTCCTCGCCCAGCAGCTGTTGCTGCTGGACATTGAGGCCCAGCGGCTGAGCACCGACATTACCCTGATCAAAGCCCTGGGCGGCGGCTACCGCGGCCAGTAACAAAAATGCCTTCCCCGAGGGGAAGGCATTCAGACTGCAGACAAAGTGCAATCTTCAGCGCTTGCCCGGCGGCGCTGCGCTTGCGCGGGCCTACAGCTAACTGCATAACTGTCTGATATTGGAGTTTTTTGTAGGCCGGGTAAGGCGAAAGCCGCCACCCGGCAGAAAGGCGGGCACAATAACGAAACGGGCTTGTTATCCGCCAGAATGCCTTCCCAATAGGGGAAGGCAATCAGACTGCAGACAAAGTGCAATCTTCAGCGCTTGCGCGGGCCTACAGCTAACTGCATAACTGTTTGATATTGGAGTTTTGTAGGCCGGGTAAGGCGAAAGCCGCCACCCGGCAGAAAGGCGAACACAATAACGAAACGGGTTTGTCATCCGCCAGAATGCCTTCCCAATAGGGGAAGGCATTAAGCTGAAGAGGCGGGGTGGATGCGCGGCGATTACACCAGGGCGCGCAGCTCTTCCCGCATATAGGTGGAAAAGAATTCCGGATGCTTAATCACCAGCCGTTCGCCGGCGGCGACCCGTTCAGCCCACTCCGCCACTTTGTCGGTAAACCCAGCGCTCCAGCCCTGCTGTTGGCCGCGCGCAGCGACGTCGGCCGGGGTGGCTGGTACGCCCAGTTCTTTTAAATATTTGAGAATTCCCTTCGCGGTACTTTCATCCATAGACTGTGGTACTGGCTCAGACGTATTCATACCACCGATGAAATCCAATGCTTTATCAATGACTGCTGGCATAGGTGTGTCCTTATATTAACCACATAGTAAACCTGACTACACTATGGACCGGAAAGCGACGTGATTTCAAAGAACACGCTCACGTTATGGGACATCGCGCATTGTGAAAAGGGGATTTTGTTCTGCTGGGTCGGGGATTGGACAAAAAACAAGCCGGCCCCACCGGGCCGGCCTGAGGCTTGCGTCAGGCGTTGCTGAGGGATTTTTGCGCGGCGCTGGACCGACTGTTCTCCAGCATCCGGCGGACCGGGACAATCAGCACGGCCAGCACGGCGGCGCAGATCAGCAATGCGATGGAGCAGCGGGCGAAGAGGTCCGGCAGCAGCGACAGCTGATCGGCCTTCACATGACCGCCGATCAGGCCCGCCGCCAGGTTACCCAGCGCGCTGGCGCAGAACCACAGCCCCATCATCTGGCCGCGCATTCTCTCCGGCGCCAGCAGAGTCATGGTCGCCAGCCCAATCGGGCTGAGGCACAGTTCACCGAGCGTCAGCATCAGGATGCTGCCCACCAGCCACAGCGGCGACACACCGGCCCCGCCGTTGCTCAGAACGTTCTGCGCCGCCAGCATCATCAGGCCAAAGCCCGCCGCTGCGCACAGGATGCCAATGACGAATTTGGTCATACTGCCCGGACGAACGTTTTTACGCGCCAGCGCAGGCCACGCCCAGCTGAATACCGGCGCGAGGAGAATGATAAACAAGGCGTTAATCGACTGGAACCAGACCGCGGGGATCTCAAAATCGCCGATCATCCGGTTGGTGTAGTCGTTAGCAAACAGGTTGAAGGAGGTCGGTTTCTGTTCAAACGCGGACCAGAAAAAGGCCGCCGAGACCAGCAAAATAAAGCATACCAGCAGGCGCGCCCGCTCTTTACGGTTGAGTCCGGCGAAAACGAACAGCCAGATGAAATAGAGCGCCACGGAGGCGGCAATCACATAGACCAGCACGCTGGCCACCGCCACCGGGTTAATCACGATCGTGCCCAGGCTGATAAGCGTGACCAGCACCGCCACTCCCAGAGCCAGCGCCAGCAGCCACGCTCCAACGCCATTCTTTTTCGCCACCGGGCTGTTCCAGGTGGAATCGAGGCCAACCTCCGCGTCATAGCGCTTCATCGACGGTACGGCAAAGACACGGAAAATGATCAGCGCCACCAGCATCCCGATCCCCCCGATGCCGAAGCCCCAGTGCCAGCCATGCGATTTGATAAGCCAGCCAGAGATCAATGGCGCGATAAACGAGCCGATGTTGATCCCCATGTAAAACAGCGAAAAACCACCGTCGCGGCGCGCGTCGCCCTTTTTATACAGGGTGCCGACCATCACCGAGATACAGGTTTTAAACAACCCGGAACCCAGGACGATAAACATCAGACCGATAAAGAACAGATCGTTGCCCAGCCATGCTGACAGAGCGATCGACAGGTGCCCCAGGGCGATCAGGATAGAGCCGTACCAGACGGCGCGTTGTTGGCCAAGCCAGTTATCCGCCAGCCAGCCGCCAGGCAGCGCGGCCAGATACATACTGCCGGCAAAAATCCCAACGATCGCCGAGGCGTTCTCTCGCGCCAGGCCCATGCCGCCGTCGTACACTGTCGCCGCCATAAACAGGATCAGTAAAGGACGGATGCCGTAAAACGAGAAGCGCTCCCACATTTCAGTGAAGAACAGGGAGCCCAGCGGATAAGGATGGCCGAAAAAGGTACGGCTTTCGTTTTTATTAACAGAGGAATGCATAAATTCTCCAGGTAAGGTGCGCCGCAGCGCAAGTTAACCGTATAAAGCAGGCTGACGATTTATAATTTGTTTGTATTAACATCAAACACGAGCATTTTTAACCATTTGATAACCACGCAATGGTTTTGTCCAGCCCCTTACCTTCCCTTTTTAGATGAAAAGTCGACAAACATCTAGTTTTACAGATTTAATGTTCGCAATAATGCAAACGACGTTGACTTTATATCATTACGCACAAAACGAAATTTTACCCATTAAAAACAAACAGTTAATAATTTATCGAGAGACATAAACCACCGGCGCAGAGGCGGTGTATAACGGCAGGAAAAGTAAGGGAAACAGACTGGATAGTGGAGAAATAGCGCTAAGCGAGAATATTGTCAGCAATCCAGGCGCTACATACCTGGAGAGCCTACCATACAGCAGGATTAACACGGCATGCCGGCTGCTACAGCCGGCGCCATTCTGCGCGCTATTTCACACGCTGCCCTGCGGCATCAATGACTGGCTCACCGTCCTCCTTCACGAATGCGCCTTGTTGCGGCGCCGTCAGGATCTCCAGCACCACCTCTGACGGGCGGCAGAGTCGGGTGCCCTGCGGCGTCGTTACGATCGGACGGTTAATCAGGATCGGATGCTGAAGCATAAAGTCGATTATCTGGTCGTCAGTAAACCGGTCTTCCGCCAGGCCCAGCGCGTCGTAGGGTTCGACGTTTTTCCGCAGCAGGGCGCGCACCGGGATCCCCATCGCGGCGAGCAGCTGGCGCAGCTCATCACCCGACGGCGGCGTCTCCAGATAATAGATAACGGTGGGCTCGGCGCCGCTGTTACGGATCAGCGCCAGCGTATTACGCGAGGTGCCGCAGTCAGGGTTATGGTAAATGGTGATGCTCATAGTACGTTCTCATGGCTGGTTGAAGGAGAGACGCAGCGCCAGCGCGGCCAGCGTCACAAGCAGCACCGGCAGGGTCATGGTGATGCCGCAGCGGAAATAATACCCCCAACCGATGGTGATGTGCTTCTGCGCCAGCACATGCAGCCACAGCAGCGTGGCCAGGCTACCAATTGGCGTGATCTTGGGCCCCAGATCGCAGCCGATGACGTTGGCATAAATCATGGCCTCTTTGATCGTCCCTGTTGCCGCGCTGCCATCAATCGACAGGGCGCCGACCAGTACGCTGGGCATATTATTCATTATTGAAGAGAGGAAGGCCGACAGGATACCGGTGCCCAGCGTCGCGGCCCAGAGCCCGCGCTCCGCCAGCATGTTCAGCACCGTGGTCAGATAATCCGTTAACCCGGCGTTTCGCAGACCATACACCACCAGATACATTCCCAGCGAGAAGATCACTATCTGCCACGGGGCGCCGCGCAGCACCTTGCCGGTGTTAATTACCCGCCCGCGCTTCGCGACAGCAAACAGGATCCCGGCGCCGAGCGCCGCGATGGCGCTGACCGGGATCCCCAGCGGTTCAAGGGCGAAAAAGCCAGCCAGCAACAGCAGCAGCACGCCCCAGCCGGTGCGGAACGTCGCTGGATCTTTTATCGCCGTGGCCGGCGCTTTTAGTAACGCCATATCCCAGGCCGGCGGGATATCCTTGCGAAAGAACAGGTGCAGCATCGCCAGGGTGGTGAGGATCGCCGCGAGATCGACCGGCACCATCACCGAAGCGTACTCCCTGAAGCCGATGGCAAAGAAATCTGCCGAAACGATATTCACCAGATTCGACACCACCAGCGGCAGGCTGGCGGTATCGGCAATAAATCCGGCGGCCATGACAAAGGCCAGCATCGTTCCCTTGCTGAACCCCAGCGCTCGCAGCATGGCAATCACGATTGGCGTGAGGATCAGCGCCGCCCCATCGTTGGCAAACAGCGCCGCCACAGCCGCGCCGAGCAGGATAATCCAGGTAAACAGCAGACGACCCCGGCCTCTTCCCCAGCGGGAAACGTGCAGCGCGGCCCATTCGAAAAAGCCAGACTCATCAAGCAGCAGGCTGATAATGATAACGGCGATAAAGGTGGCGGTCGCATTCCAGACGATATGCCATACCACCGGGATATCGGCTACCTGTACGCCACCGGTGGCCAGCGCCAGCGCCGCGCCAAATGCCGCGCTCCAGCCGATCCCTAACCCCCGCGGCTGCCAGATCACCAGCACCAGGGTCAGGATAAAAATCGTACCTGCCAGCAACATCGTTCCTCCGCCAATCACATTCGAAAAATCATATATGTTAAGATAAATTTTTTACCGGCAACCCGCCCCGCCAGCCAGTCTGCTGATCATCAGCCGCACATCCTCCTGCTGACTGAGCCAGGCCTGCTCAATCACCTGCGCCGCCCAGGCCGGCATCTGCGGAGAGAGGCGGTAATGGACCCACTTACCCTGTTTACGATCCAGCAGCAATCCGCTCTCACGGAGCATCGCCAGATGGCGGGAGATCTTGGGCTGGGACTGGGCGAGCGCCGTACAGAGATCGCACACGCACAGCTCTCCACGCGCCTTGAGCAGCAATACGATCCCCAGCCGAGTTTCATCGGCGAGGTTTTTGAACAGTTGCAGGGGCAATAAAGACATGATTTCTCCTCAAGCGTGACGGACAGCATACGGGGCCACAAAGAAAGATCAATATACATGCGAAAAAACATATATATTAATTCACGTCTGCGATGAGCATCCGGGATGTTGCGCCCCGCCATCCCTGCTAAATAGCACGGAAAAATGCCGCGTTTTCTTTTATCCATCATCGAAATATGTCAGGCTGGAGATCCCATTGGATTGCCAGGGCTTTCAGGATGAGTACGATTTATGTGGTTGTTTTAACGTATATAAAACCGCTCGAAGAGGTTGACCGTGCGATCCCCGCCCACATCGAATGGCTCAAAAAAGGCTATGCCGACGGCCTCTTTCTCGCCTCCGGCCGCCGTATTCCCCGCACCGGCGGCGTCATTCTGGCAAAATGCGATAGCCGGGAAACTCTGCAAGCGCGTCTGAGCCAGGATCCCTTCCAGCAGCTGGGTCTCGCCCGTACAGAGATTATTCCCTTTGAGGCCAGCATGGCGTCACCCGCGCTGCAGTCGCTGTTATAACCCTGTCTGAAAGCATATCCCGGAGGAAAAATGCAGCCGTACTTTCACTGGATCAATGAACCTGCCGAGTGGCGCCGCGATGCCGACGGCCTGACGGTGGTCACTAATAAGCATACCGACTTCTGGCGCCATACCTGGTATGGCTTCGAGCGCTTCTCTGGCCATCTCTATGCCGCAGAAGTGGCGGGCGATTTTACCCTGCAGGCAAAAATCTGTGCGGATTTCACCACGCTTTACGACCAGGCCGGGCTGATGATGATGGCCGACGAGCAGACCTGGCTGAAGGCGGGAATTGAATTCAATGACGATGCCCCGGCCATCGGCAGCGTACTGACGCTAACCCACTCCGACTGGGCCACCGGGCTTTTCCCCGGCGACCCGCGCACCTTCTGGCTGCGGCTGACCCGCAAGGGCGACGCGTTAAGGCTGCAGTATTCAACCGACGGCGAGCACTGGCCGCTGCTGCGGCTCGGCTACTTTCCGCCAGGCCCGGTGAAAGCGGGCGTCATGTGCTGCTCACCGGAGCGTGGCGGACTGGCGGTTGCGTTTCAGGATATTCAGCTTTCCCCNNCCCCGCCGCTGGACAAAGCGCTGCACGATCTGAGCTGAACGCTAGCGGGAAGACCCGACTTTCTCTGCATCCTGGGGCCCAGGATTGCAGGGTTCGCTGGTGCCAGGGAGATAAAAATGAGCGTGCTTATCGGGATCGGTGCCGCCAGGGCACCCTGCCCGACCCGAGGAATTATCGATATCGCCGCCGTTCGAACCGTTGCCGCCGTCGGCGCCAGCGCTCACCGACTGCCCGTTATGGCCACCGTGAACACCATGCGCAGCACTGGCCGAAAACGCCACCAGCGCGAATATACAGACTATGAAGCGTCTGCCCATTGATACCTCTCCCTTATTGATATTCCCAGCCTATGACGTTGGTGATGGGTTAAGCCGTTGAGCGGCAAAAATCATCGCGATAAAAACCGCTTTATCCGCAAGGAGTATAGGGTTAAGGCTGAGGGAAAGACAGGATCTATGCCTTCAGATATTTCGCACGCAAAATAGCCTTTATTCCGCGGCATGCATTATCAGGAAATCAATCAGGGCTTTCACCCTTTTCGTTCTGCCTGCGTTTTTTGGGTAATAGAGATAAACCGGCGGATAGGTTTTCCAGTAGTCCTCCATCACGGGAATAAACTGCTCACGATCGGGCTGTAATTGCAGGATTGGTTCAAATAAACGGCCAATCCCCAGTCCGTGGCGAATACCGTCGGCCATGACGTCAATATCATTGCTGATTAACTGTCCGGGCATCTCGACGGTGAGCTGCTCGCCGTGGTCATTGAGGATCAGCGGCAGGATGCGGTTGTTGGTAATAAAGCGATAGCCAATCAGCCGGTGATGATGGAGATCGGCAGGCATCGCGGGCACGCCATATTCGGCAAGATAGGCAGAGGAGGCGTATAGCCCTTCACGAAACGGCTTCATTAACGGGCGGGCGACCACGCCGCCTTCGAGAATATCGCCAAAGCGGATCCCAAGGTCGAAACGTTCTTCAATAATATTGACGGTACCGTCATAGACCGATATTTCCAGCTGGATCCCCGGATATTGCTGACAAAATGCCGCCATCGCCGGTTTGAGAATAAGCAGGTAGGCAAAGCGCGAGAGGGTTATTCTCACTGCCCCGGAGGGCTCCTGATTCTGGTCGCGGATGATTTCCAGCGACTTTTCCAGTGTCTCCACCGCCGCGGCGGTCTGCTCCAGCAGCTGTTGCCCGGTTTCCGTCAGCTCGATACGCCGGGTAGTGCGCACAAAAAGGGGGTGGCCAATATGCTCCTCCAGCAGCCTGAGCGCATTGCTGACCGACGGCGGCGTGATTTCGAGCTTGCGCGCGGCGGCCGAGATATTGCCCTCGCGCGCAATGCTCTGAAAGATGCGTATCTGATTATAAAGCGCGTTATTCATAGCATCTCCTTAAGACACCCTCGCCTGATTATTAAGTACAGGCTAAATATTCTTAAGTCAATGACCGCCTAATCTTCCCCCCCTGCGGCTCGTATACTTTTGTCTCTTCCCGCTGATAACGACTTTCCGGAGACAACTATGCGAATTTTATGTCTGGATATCCCTGCCCCCGGCGCGACGCTGGAACACTATGCGCCGCACCTTACCGCAGAAGCCCTGCACGCCTGGGGACTGTACAAGTCAGGCTTTATTCGCGACATCTATTTCCGTCAGGATCGACCCGGCGTCGCTATTTTCCTCGAGTGCGACACCGTGGAAGAGGCGAATAATGTCATGGCCGAATTTCCGCTGGCAAAAGCGGGTCTATTAACCTTCGAGTGTATTCCACTCGGCTCGTTTATTAGCTGGGAAAATCTCTTCTCTGCTGAATTTAAACATCAGGAGTAACGTTGGGAATGGCTCATATTCTTGTCGTTTCCGGGCATCCGGATCTTAACCATTCCATCGCCAACGCCACCATCCTCGATGAGCTGGCGACCGCCCTGCCTGATGCGGAAATCCGTCGTCTGGACTGGCTCTATCCGGACGGCAAATTCAACATCGCCGCTGAGCAGGAAAGCCTGCTGCAGGCGGATGTGATTGTCTGGCAGTTTCCCTTTAGCTGGTATGGGCTGCCCGGGTTAATGAAACAGTGGCTGGACGAGGTATTTGTCCACGGCTTCGCCCATGGCTCAACGGCGAAACTGGGTGGTAAAAAGCTGATCCTCTCCTTCACCACGGGAGCGCCACAGGCGCTCTATACCGCTGACGGTTTCTTTGGCCATGCCATTGAGGAGTATCTCCTTCCCTTCGAGACCACGGCCAGGCTGTGCAATCTTGAGCTGCTGGCGCCGGTTTATACCTGCGGTATTAGCTACGCCGACCGGGATGCCGACAAAATCGCTCAGCAAAAAACGCTTGCCCGGGAACACGCGGCCAGACTGATCGCGCGGCTTAATACTCTGGTGGAATAACCCAAAGGGAGAAAATAACGATGCAGTATACCCGGCTCGGGAAGAGTGACTTACTGGTCTCCCGTATCTGCATGGGATGTATGGGGTTTGGCGATCCGTCAACGGGTCAGCATCGCTGGACGCTGGACGAAACAGCCAGCCGGGACATCATCCGCCACGCTCTGGAACAGGGCATCAATTTTTACGATACCGCCATCGCCTATCAGAACGGCTCCAGCGAACGGTACGTTGGCCGGGCGCTGCGGGAGATGGCAAAACGCGAGGAGGTGGTGCTGGCCACCAAGTTTCTGCCACGAACCGCCGCGCAGATTGCCGAGGGGATCAGCGGAAAACAGGCGATAGCCCGCTCGCTTGACCAGAGTCTGCGAAACCTCGGGATGGACTACATCGACCTCTACATCTACCACATCTGGGATTACAACACCCCGGTTATCGACGTGCTGGAGGCGCTGCACACCGCAGTGACCGCCGGCAAGGTGCGCGCGATTGGCATTTCCAATTGCTATGCCTGGCAGTTGGCGAAGGTGAACGCCCTTGCCGAACGCGAAGGGCTGACATCCTTTGTTTCTGTGCAGAGCCACTACAACCTGATTATGCGTGAAGATGAACGAGAGCTGTTCGGGCTGTGCGCGGAAGAGGGTATCGCCATGACTCCCTATAGCGCGCTGGCCAGCGGCCGTCTCTCCCGCTTAGAAGGCCACACGCGGCGAGCGGTGGAAGATGATTATGCCCGGGGCAAATACGACGGCACGGCAGAACAGGACCGGATCATTATTGCCCGCGTCGCCGAACTTGCCGAACGGCATCAGGTCTCCATGACCGAAATTTCGCTGGCCTGGCTGCTGACAAAAGTGACGTCGCCTGTCGTAGGGGCCACAAAAAAAGATCACGTCGATGGCGCGGTAAACGCAGTCAATCTTCACCTGAGCCCGGAGGAAATCCAGTTTCTTGAAGAAACCTACCAGCCGCACGTTCTGACGGGGATCATGGCGCAAAACACGCCGCAAACGAAGGACGTTAAGCAGGTCTGGACGCGGTAACGCTCCGCCCTGCTGATCGGGAAAGGAGCAAATATGAAAAACGTGATTGCCGCGGCAGCCTTGTCGCTTGTGCTGTCTGATTTTGCCTATGCCAACGAACAAAGAGATGAAGCTATGATGAAAATTACCCCTTCCACCCTTGCTGACGCTGATATTCAAGCGGTCTCCCCGGCGCTGGCGCGCTTCGGCCGCGAGGCCATCAGCAACGACCTCTGGCAACGTGACGCCCTGTCCGCCCGCGACCGTAGCATCGTGACCGTAGCGATGCTGATTGCCCGCAACCAGCCAGGCGAGCTGAAGCACTATATTGCCGTTGCGCTCGATAGCGGCGTGACGCCAGCGGAAGTGTCAGAGATTATTACTCACCTCGCCTTCTACGCTGGCTGGCCCAATGCGATGTCAGCCGTCAGCGTCGCTAAAACCATCTTTGAAGCCAGGGGCGTGACGGCAGAGGCCCTGCCCGCCGCCTCGCCAACGCTGCTGCCACTCAATGAACAGGTAGAGAAACAGCGTGCAGACACCGTGGAAAAAAATGTCGGCCCCATTTCGCCTGGCCTGGTTAAATTTACCGCCGACCCGCTGTTTCTCGACCTCTGGCAACGGCCCGCGCTTACGCCCCGCGACAGAAGTCTGGTGACGGTCAGCGCGTTAATCGCCGCCGGACAGAGCGCGCAGATTGGCTACCACCTAAACAGAGCTATGGATAATGGGCTTTCGGCTGAAGAGGCCGGAGAAGTGGTCGCCCAGGCGGCGTTCTACGCGGGATGGCCAAATGCGTTTACCGCCGCCCCGGTGGTCGGTGAGGTATTGCGAGCGCGCGAGAGCAAAGCTGAATAAAAAAGAATAAAGGACAGGGAAGCTGTCCTTTATTTATCGTTAATTGTTAATTTAAAGGTACCACGAGGGCTTTCGATTAGGTCTCGCGGAAAGAACATAAACGGTCTATCGAAGTATGGAGACTTCGATCGTGAGTCTGTTCACATCGCTCATTGAGAAAATTGCCGTTCCGTATGCCGTCATGAGTCTCATCCTTTGAAAGCAGCGATCGCTGTGGCGAGACGGTAGCGCGGACATGTCTATTTGGTCCAGAGATGGACATCTCAATTTAGCTACTACACCGCTACTTCGATTGATGTATTTTATATTAAATATCAATGAATTGAATTATACATTTAATATAAATTGATGTTATAGCAATCGCTATACAGGCTCCTTAGTCATGACTGACCGGGCCACACCGCATATCGCAAGAATTTGCTCTCTCAGCCAGCGGTGACCGGGGTCGCGTTCCATTCTTGGGTGCCACATCTGCGATACCGTAATACGACGGCTTTTGAACGGCAGCTCGAAAAGGTGTACCTGGTCCGTTACCTGCTGATTGAGTAAATAGAGTGCGGGTATCATGGCGATAAGATCCGATTCCAGCGCCACGGAAAGTGCTGTCGGAAATCCCGGTACGACGCTTGCAATTTTACGTTTTGTCCCCAGTTCGGCCAGCGCATCGTCAACGGATCCGTGCAACGCGCCCTCGGGTGACGCTACCACATGGCCCCAGGCGACATAATCACTCACGCCTATTTCAGCCTGCTTAGCCAGCGGGTGCCCTTTACGGACGACGCCAACAAACCGATCCTCAAACAGTCGTTGCAGCCGTATTTCTGGCCCCATATTACTCTGAACGCCAATCTCCAGATCAACCAGCCCTTCCCGAAGATAGCGCGACGTTTTTTCCGGCTTAGGCGCGAAGCGTATACAGACGTCCGGCGCTGCGTCGGCAACCGCTGCTATAAGCGCAGGCCCAAACGCCACCACAAAACCATCGTTTGCCCTGATGGTAAAAAGACGCGCCAGATTTTGCGCGCTGAACGTTTCAGTTGAGGGCTGTAATACCGCCCTGGCATCGTGCACTGCACGCCTGGCGCGATCCCGGGTCGCTTCGGCCCACGGGGTCAGTACCATGTTACGCCCGGCGCGTACCAGGATCGGGTCTCCTGTGACATCGCGTAACCTGCTTAATGTCCGGCTCATGGCCGAAGTGCTGAGGTTCAGACGACGAGCCGCACCTGCGACACTCGCTTCACTCAGCAATACGTCGAGAGCTACCAGCAAATTAAAATCGGGATCAGACATTACCCTTCCTCCCAGCACATTAAGATAAGGCGTTTGATGCAACAATAAAGTGAAAATAGTGCGCCTTCCGCCTGGTAAAAGCCATCTTTATAGTTTTGTCATCCATACACTCTTCTCAGAGGACAAATGATGACGCTCTTTTCCAGTCAACCCGGCGACGAAGGACTGCCTGGCCCGGCGCGCGCACGGGTGATGGCCGCAATAATGACCACCACCTTAATGGGCGTGTTTGATGGCACCATGATCAACATTGCCCTGCCCTCCATGGCTCAGGAGATGCAGGTACCTGCCAGTATTGCCGTCTGGTTCGCCAACGGGTATCTGCTGGCGGCTGCGATGACGCTGGCGATATTCGCGGCGCTTGCGGCCCGTCTGGGTTATCGCCCCGTATTTCTGGCGGGCCTGACGACCTTTACCCTGACATCACTGGGTTGTGCGCTGGCGAATAAGCCCGAAGTGCTTATCGGTATGCGCGTGCTTCAGGGGATCGGCGGCGCGGCGACGCTGAGTATTGCCCCCGCAATACTCAGGTCCGTATTTCCCGGACGCTTACTTGGCCGCATTCTGGGGTTCCATGCCCTGCTCATTGCCTCGAGCTCCGCTATCGGCCCGGTATTGGGCGGTACGATCCTTCACACCCTTAGCTGGCAATGGCTGTTTGCGATAAACGTTCTTCCCGGCACCCTCGCCTTACTGCTGGCGGTCAGAGCGCTGCCGCGGGATGCGATCCGTATGCAGGCGCCCTTCGACACCGTGGGCGCCATATTGTCGGCGCTGCTGTTGGGTTCGACGATCATGGCGGCGAACAGCCTACAGAACGCTACTTTTCAATTCGGCAGCCTTTGCTGGATGGCTCTCGCTGCGCTGAGCGGCATGGCTTTTATCTGGCAAATCCGCCGCACGGGTTCTCCCTTACTGCCGCCGAGCATGTTTAAAAATGAACGTTTTACCCTCGCGGCCTTCACGTCGATGGTTGCTTTCGTCAGCCAGGGGATCACCTTTATTGCGCTACCCTTCCTGTTTCAGAGCGGATACGGCTACAGTCCGGTAGTGTCTGCCCTGCTGTTTACGCCGTGGCCATTAGGGATCGTGCTGATTGCGCCGCATGCAGGCCGTTGGGCGGACACGATATCAGCCCCGGCGATATCCACCCTGGGGCTGGTGATATTTGTCGTCGGTTTGATCCTGCTGGCGACGTTACCCGCCAGACCTTCAATGTGGGATATCTGCCTGCGAAGTCTGGTATGCGGAATAGGGTTTGGCTGCTTTCAGAGTCCCAATAACCGGGAAATGCTCTCAAACGTTATTCGTGAGCACGCGAGTTATGCGTCCGGTGTTTTATCCATTATGCGCACTTTCGGGCAGTGCCTGGGAGCCGCCGCCGTAGCCGTTCTGCTGGCAGCAGATGAAAGGTCAATTCATGTTGCGCTGTGGAGCGCCGCCGCGGCCTCTGCGGTATCGGTCGTCGTCAGCGCGAGCCGGTTGCGTAAAATCACTCATCCTGCGGAAACAGGATAAGCGCGAAAATATCACTAAACGCTACGACTCCAGCGCCAGCAGCGCAAAACGCCGATCCCGCAACCAAAGCGGAGTCTTCCGTCGGGGTTCAATAGACTAACAGAATGCTATAACCGCTGATTTATCAAGGGAAAATTGAGTTAGGTAGACTTCAGGAGACTTGAATTTGGAGCGGGCGAAGGGAATCGAACCCTCGTATAGAGCTTGGGAAGCTCTCGTTCTACCATTGAACTACGCCCGCGAAGAGGTGCGAGAAGCATTATAGCCCTTACGCACCCTGTGACAAGCCTGCCGGATGCTGACTGGCGATAAAATAACCTTTTAGCACTTAGGTTTACTTCCCTGCGGCGGCAGGTAACGCAGCGGATCGATGGCTGTCGCCCGGTAGCGGATCTGGAAATGCAGCCGCACTGAGTCGGCATCCGTACTGCCCATGGTGGCAATTTGCTGGCCGGCCTTCACGCTCTGGCCATTATTCACCATTAGCTTATCGTTGTGGGCATAGGCGGTGATGTAATCCTCGCTGTGCTTAATCATGATCAGGTTGCCATAGCCGCGCAGCTGATTGCCGACGTAGACCACCTTGCCCGCCCCGGCGGCATACACCGGCTGGCCGCGGGTTCCGGCGATATCAATACCTTTATTGCCGCCATCGGCGGTGGAATAAGGCAGGACCACTTTGCCGCTGGTCGGCCAGCGCCAGCAGCGCTGTCCCACCGGCGGCCAGGAGGACTGAGGTACCGCGGACGAAGGCGTGACCGCCGCGGTGCGCGTAGAGGAAGATTTTTTCTTCGTTGTCTTCGTTGAACTGCTGCCGTTAAGCTTCAGCTTCTGCCCCACCTCAATGGTGTAAGGCGGGGAGATGTTATTCAGGCGGGCCAGATCGCGAACGCTGGTGCCGGTGGTGCGGGAGATGCCGTACAGGGTATCGCCGCGTTTAACGGTGTAGGTGCCACCGGAATCGGAGGTGCTGGAGCAGCCGGCCAGCACCAGGCTTGCCGCCAGCATCAGTGTCATATAAAAGCGTTTCATCATCAGGCATCCTGCACTTAACACAACCACTTACCTCGCAATCAGGGCGAATATCATACCAGTCCGCGGCGCAGGGCGTCATCCCTGATGGCGAAACCATTATCCCCCGTCCCTAGCGCGCGGTCTGCGGCAGGCAGAAATTCATATTTGCGCCACGCGGCGCGGCGGCCTCTCCTCACTATTGCGCGTTGCCGTTCACAGAGCTGCCTCCAGGGCTTGTTTTGGTAATGCCTTTCTCCCATTTATGGGCTACCCTAGTGGCCTGAGTACATGACCCGGCGGGTTTGTGCCGGGTCATTTTTTATTTTCAGGAGTCGTCATGGCCGGGGAACACGTCATTTTGCTGGATGAGCAGGATCAGCCTGCCGGTATGCTGGAGAAGTATGCCGCCCATACGTTTGATACCCCTTTACATCTCGCGTTTTCCTGCTGGCTGTTTAACCAGCAGGGTCAGTTACTGGTCACTCGCCGTTCGTTGGGCAAAAAAGCCTGGCCCGGGGTATGGACCAACTCGGTCTGCGGACACCCCCAGCAGGGCGAGACCTTCGAGCAGGCCGTCACGCGCCGCTGTCGCTTCGAACTCGGTGTGGAGATCTCTGATATCGCGCCGGTTCACCCGGCCTTCCGCTACCGGGCGGTCGCCCCAAACGGTATCGTTGAGAACGAAGTGTGCCCGGTATATGCCGCGCGCGTGGTAAGCGAAGTGCAGCCTAACGACGATGAAGTCATGGACTATCAGTGGGTTGACCTGGCAACCATGTTAAGCGCGCTGGCCGCCACGCCGTGGGCGTTCAGCCCGTGGATGGTGCTGGAAGCGGAAAATCGGGACGCCCGCCAGGCGCTGACCGACTTTGTTGCGCGTCTGCGCGGGTAAGCTGACTATTCTCCAGGCCAGGCGCAGCCCTGTGCCTGTCATTAATGCCTGGCGGCGCTACGCTTGCACAGGCCTACGGTTCTGCGCCATTGCGTAGCCCGGATAAGGCGTTTACGCCGTCATCCGGGATCCCCGGCTTGCGCTGCGCTGAGCCAGGCTACGCCAGCCTTAGGACCTCACATCAGACATAAAAAAACCCGGCAAGCCGGGTTTTTTGCTTTTCGCGAAGGGCGATTATTTCTGCGGACGCATCGCCGGGAACAGAATAACGTCGCGGATGGTGTGGCTGTTGGTGAACAGCATTACCATACGGTCGATACCGATACCCAGACCAGCGGTCGGCGGCAGGCCGTGTTCCAGCGCGGTGACATAGTCTTCGTCATAGAACATTGCTTCGTCGTCGCCTGCGGCTTTCGCATCAACCTGATCCTGGAAGCGCTGCGCCTGGTCTTCGGCGTCGTTCAGCTCGCTAAAGCCGTTACCGATCTCACGGCCGCCAATGAAGAATTCAAAGCGGTCGGTGATTTCCGGGTTGACGTCGTTACGGCGCGCCAGCGGAGAAACTTCCGCCGGGTATTCGGTGATGAAGGTCGGCTGGATCAGGTGCGCTTCCGCCACTTCTTCGAAGATCTCGGTCACGATACGGCCCAGACCCCAGCTCTTCTCCACTTTGATGCCGATAGATTCAGCGATCGCTTTCGCGGAATCAAAGTTATCCAGATCCGCCATCTCGGTTTCCGGACGGTATTTCTTGATCGCTTCGCGCATGGTCAGTTTTTCAAACGGCTTGCCGAAGTCGAACACCTGGTCGCCGTAAGGCACTTCGGTATTGCCGAGGGTGTCCTGCGCCAGGGTGCGGAACAGAGATTCGGTCAGCTCGATCAGATCTTTGTAATCCGCATAAGCCATGTAGAGTTCCATCATGGTGAACTCTGGGTTATGACGAACGGAGATCCCTTCGTTACGGAAGTTACGGTTGATCTCGAAGACGCGTTCGAAGCCGCCAACCACCAGACGCTTGAGGTACAGTTCCGGCGCGATACGCAGGTACATGTCCAGATCCAGCGCGTTATGATGGGTGATGAACGGACGCGCGGAAGCGCCGCCCGGGATCACCTGCATCATCGGGGTTTCTACTTCCATAAAGCCGCGGCCAACCATGAACTGACGGATGCCTGCCAGGATCTGCGAACGCACTTTGAAGGTCTTACGAGATTCATCGTTGGAGATCAGGTCCAGGTAACGCTGACGGTAACGCGCTTCCTGATCCTGCAGGCCGTGGAATTTGTCCGGCAGCGGGCGCAGAGCTTTAGTCAACAGACGCAGCTCGGTGCAGTGGATAGAGAGCTCACCGGTTTTGGTCTTGAACAACTTACCGCGGGCGGCGATGATGTCGCCGAGGTCCCACTTTTTGAACTGGTCGTTATAAACGCCTTCCGCCAGGTCATCACGCGCCACGTACAGCTGGATGCGGCCGCCTACGTCCTGCAGGGTCACGAAGGACGCTTTACCCATGATACGACGGGTCATCATGCGGCCAGCAACGGCCACTTCAACGTTCAGCGCTTCCAGCTCTTCGTTTTCTTTGCCATCGAAGTCAGCGTGCAGTTGGTCAGAGGTATGGTCACGACGGAAATCGTTCGGGAATGCGACGCCCTGCTCACGCAGCGCAGCCAGCTTCTCGCGACGGGTTTTCAGTTCATTATTAAGGTCAATTGCCGCGTCAGCGCCCTGTGCTTGTTGTTCAGACATGTTGGTTCCTCATAACCCTGCTTTCAAACTTGCTTCGATAAATTGGTCCAGGCTGCCGTCGAGCACCGCCTGAGTGTTGCGGGTTTCCACCCCGGTACGCAGATCTTTAATACGCGAGTCATCCAACACGTAAGAGCGGATCTGGCTGCCCCAGCCGATATCGGACTTGTTGTCTTCCATCGCCTGCTTCTCGGCATTTTTCTTCTGCATCTCCAGTTCATAAAGCTTTGCTTTCATCTGCTTCATGGCCTGGTCTTTGTTTTTGTGCTGCGAACGGTCGTTCTGGCACTGCGTCACCAACCCGGTCGGGATATGGGTAATACGCACCGCGGATTCCGTACGGTTAACGTGCTGACCACCGGCGCCGGAGGCGCGGTATACGTCAATGCGCAGGTCGGCCGGGTTAATTTCGATATCGATATCGTCTTCCACTTCCGGGTAAACGAACGCGGAGCTGAAGGAGGTATGACGGCGGCCGCCGGAATCGAACGGGCTCTTACGCACCAGACGATGAACGCCGGTTTCCGTACGCAGCCAGCCGTAGGCGTAATCGCCAATGATCTTAATGGTCACGGATTTAATCCCCGCGACTTCACCTTCGGATTCTTCGATGATTTCGGTCTTAAAGCCGCGCGCTTCCGCCCAGCGCAGGTACATGCGCATCAGCATGCTGGCCCAGTCCTGGGCTTCGGTGCCGCCGGAACCGGCCTGAATGTCAA
Source organism: Klebsiella sp. 10 (assembly GCF_018223925.1). Lineage (NCBI taxonomy): Bacteria > Pseudomonadati > Pseudomonadota > Gammaproteobacteria > Enterobacterales > Enterobacteriaceae > Klebsiella > Klebsiella sp. 10. The sequence goes on along the minus strand of NZ_JAGRRB010000014.1, from coordinate 13,742 downwards.
GGTAGCAATCGGCGCTGTCGTATTCGCCGGAGAACATGCGGCGGAACTCAAGCTGCGCCAGCTTCTCTTCCAGGGTATCCAGCTCGGCGACGGCTTCGTTAAAGGTCTCTTCGTCGTCCGCTTCCACGGCCAGATCCAGCAGGCCGGCAACGTCTTCCAGCCCCTGGGACATCTGATCCAGGGTATCTACGATGGCTTCCAGGGAAGAACGCTCTTTACCCAGCGCCTGGGCGCGTTCGGGTTCGTTCCACACGTCCGGCTGTTCCAGCTCGGCGTTTACTTCTTCGAGACGCTCTTTCTTGGCATCGTAGTCAAAGATACCCCCTAAGAACGTCGGAGCGCTCCGTGAGGTCCTGAATGCGGTTTTTTACCGGATTTATTTCAAACATGGTCGGTTTCTTTTAATGGATTTGTCAAAATGCGGTGATAAGAGCGGAATTCTACCGGATTCGCGCCCTTATTCCTACACTGTTGTCAATTTGGCCAGAGGTGATCGATGATCAGCTGCAGGCTACGGTTGCCGCGGAACTCGTTGATGTCGAGCTTGTAGGCTAACTGGACTTCACGCACGCCGTTATCCGGCCAGATGGAAGTATCAACGTTGAAGGCGATACCGTCCAGCAGCGGCCCGCCGTCAACCGGTTCGACCATCACCTTCAGGTGACGCTCGCCCACCAGCCGCTGCTGCAGCAGGCGAAAACGACCGTCAAACAGCGGTTCCGGGAACATCTGCCCCCACGGCCCGGCGTCGCGCAGCATCTGCGCCACTTCCATGCTCATCTCCGCCGCCGCCAGCGGGCCATCGGAAACCACCTCGCCCTGCAACAGCGCAGGATCCAGCCATTCGGTCACCAGCTCGCCGAAGCGCTGTTGAAACTCTTCAAAACGCGCCTCCTCCAGCGATAAGCCCGCCGCCATCGCGTGGCCGCCGAACTTCAGGATTAGCCCGGGATAAAGCGTATCAAGGCGCTCCAGCGCATCGCGCATATGCAACCCCTGAATGGAACGACCGGAGCCTTTCAGCGTGCCGTCGCCGGTAGGCGCAAAAGCGATAACCGGGCGATGGAAGCGCTCCTTAATCCGCGAGGCGAGAATGCCGACTACCCCTTGATGCCATTGCGGATGGTACATCGCCAGCCCGCCGGGCAGGGTATCGGCGCTGCGCTCCAGCTGCTGACAGAGCGTTAGCGCTTCCGCCTGCATCCCCTGCTCAATCTCTTTGCGCGTCTGATTAAGCGCATCGAGCTCGTTGGCCAGCACCCGCGCTTCGCCGATGTTGTCGCACAGCAGCAGCGCGACGCCGACCGACATGTCGTCCAGCCGTCCCGCCGCGTTCAGGCGCGGCCCGAGGGCGAAACCGAGGTCGCTGGCCGCCAGCTTTTGCGGATCGCGGTTGGCAATTTCCAACAGCGCCTTAATACCGGGCCGACATTTGCCGGCGCGAATGCGGCTTAACCCCTGCCAGGTGAGGATACGGTTGTTAGCATCCAGCGGCACGACGTCCGCGACGGTGCCTAGCGCCACCAGATCCAGCAGCTCGGCAAGGTTCGGCGCGGGGATGCCGCGAGCGTCGAACCAGCCTTTATCACGCAGAAAAGTGCGCAGCGCCAGCATCAGATAAAACGCCACCCCCACCCCGGCCAGTGATTTTGACGGGAAGTCGCAATCGCGCAGGTTGGGATTAACGATAGCTTCCGCCGCCGGCAGCGTCTCGCCCGGCAGATGGTGATCGGTCACCAGCACCGGGATCCCCAGCGCATGGGCATGATCGACGCCGGCATGGGACGAGATCCCGTTGTCGACGGTCATGATCATCTGCGCGCCGCGAGCATGGGCCTGATCGACCACTTCCGGGCTTAAACCGTAGCCGTCTTCAAAGCGGTTCGGCACCAGATAGGAGACGTTGCCGTAACCCAGCGCGCGCAGGGCCAACACGCTGAGCGCGGTGCTGGTGGCGCCGTCGGCGTCAAAATCGCCGACCACCACGATGTGCAACCCTTTCTGGAACGCGTCATGCAGCATCTCGACCGCTTTTTCAACGCCGGTGAGCTGCGTCCAGGGGAGCATGCCTTTGACGCTGCGCTCCAGCTCCTGCGCGCTGCGCACCCCGCGGCTGGCATATAGTCGCTGCAGCAGCGGCGGCAGGTCGGCGGGGAGTTCGACGCCGTCAACCGCCTCGCGGCGGCGTAGTTGTATCTGTTGTTTCACGCGAATCAGTTACCGCTTGTCTGTTTTTTGTGCTCATCGAGGAACGCCTTCAGCTCTTTCGGCCCCTGATAGCCCGGCAGCACCATGCCGTTACTGAGGACCATCGCCGGCGTACCGTTGACGCCCATCTGCACGCCGAGGGTGTAATGTTTGGCGATATCTACGCTGCAGCTCGCCGGCTGCACGCCTTTACCATTCATGGCGTCATCCAGCGCTTTGTTGCGATCTTTCGCACACCAGATCGCTTTCATATCCTGCTCGGCCTGGCTTTGCAGCCCCTGGCGCGGGAAGGCCAGATAACGCACGGTGATCCCCAGCGCGTTGTAGTCGCTCATCTGCTCGTGCAGTTTATGACAGTAGCCGCAGGTAATATCGGTGAAGACGGTGATGACGTGCTGCTCCTTCGGCGCTTTGTAGACAATCATCTCATTGCTCAGCGCGTTCAGCTTACCCAGCAGCAGCTGGTTGGTGACGTTGACCGGCTGCGCGCCGCTCACGTCGTACATCGGCCCCTGGATGATATGTTTGCCGTCGTCGGTCACGTACAGCACGCCGCTGTCGGTCAGCACCGTGCTCATCCCGGAAACCGGCGATGGTTGAATATCGGTGCTCTGCACACCCAGCTTCGCCAGCGACTGTTTAATTGCCGCGCTATCGGCGTGCGCCGCTCCTGAAAGGGAGGCCGCCAGCAGGGTGAACATCAATAAACCTTTTTTCATACTCAGTCCTTTTGTTCAGCACTCACGCCCGCGGGTGGTGCTGTTGATGAAGTTGTCGCAGACGCTCGGTCGCCACGTGGGTGTATATCTGCGTGGTGGAGAGATCGCTGTGTCCTAACAGCATCTGCACCACGCGCAGATCGGCGCCATGATTGAGCAAATGCGTGGCGAACGCATGGCGTAACACGTGCGGGGAAAGCTTTTCGCTGTCGATCCCCGCCAGTACGGCATAGTGTTTAATCCGATGCCAGAAGGTCTGGCGCGTCATCTGCTGGGCGCGCTGGCTGGGAAATAAGACATCCGACGCCACGCCGTTCAGCAGCCAGGGGCGACCATACTCGAGGTAATTTTCCACCCACAGTACCGCCTCTTCCCCCAGCGGCACCAGCCGCTCTTTGTTGCCTTTTCCCACCACCCGCAGCACGCCCTGCCGCAGGCTGATGTCGCTCATCGTCAGCCCCACCAGCTCCGAGACGCGCAGGCCGGTGGCATACAGCACCTCCAGCATCGCTTTATCGCGCAATTCCAGCGGCTGCTCCACCAGCGGCGCCTGCAGCAGGCGCTCAACCTGCGCCTCACTGAGATCTTTTGGCAGCCGCTGCGGTAGCTTCGGCGAGGCCAGCAGCGCGCTGGGATCGTCCGGGCGAATTTTTTCCCGGTACAGATGCTGGAAAAAACGGCGCACGGCGCTCAGCAGGCGCGCGGTGCTGGTGGCTTTGTAGCCGCCGGACTGCCGCTCAGCCAGCAGCGCCTGCAGATCGTCGCTGCCAACGCTTGCCAGCGACAGGCCGCGATGGTGCAACCACTCAACTAACATCGTCAAATCGCGACGGTAGGCGCTGAGCGTATTCTCCGCCAGGTTGCGCTCCAGCCAAAGGGCATCGAGAAACTGTTCGATTAGTGCCAGATCCTGTTTCACATCGGCCTCTTTGTTCGTTAAACGCTCTCATTATGCCTTAAGAGGACGCCTTTCTGGTACACTGCCCGCCATTCACGGCAAGAATCGAGATGTTTACGCGATGAATATAGGTCTGTTTTACGGCTCCAGTACCTGCTACACCGAAATGGCCGCGGAGAAAATCCGCGATATCATCGGCCCCGAGCTGGTGACGCTGCACAATCTGAAAGATGACTCCCCCGCGCTGATGAGCCAGTACGACGTACTGATCCTTGGCATCCCGACCTGGGATTTCGGCGAAATTCAGGAAGACTGGGAAGCGGTCTGGGATCAGCTGGACACCCTGAACCTCGAGGGAAAGATCGTCGCGCTGTACGGCATGGGCGATCAGCTGGGCTACGGCGAATGGTTCCTTGACGCGCTCGGCATGCTGCATGACAAGCTGGCGACCAGGGGCGTGAAGTTTGTCGGCTACTGGCCAACCGAAGGCTATGAGTTCACCAGCCCGAAACCGGTGATCGCCGATGGCCAACTGTTCGTTGGCCTGGCGCTGGATGAAACCAACCAGTACGACCTGAGCGACGAGCGCATCCAGAGCTGGTGCGAGCAGATCCTCGGCGAAATGGCCGAACACTTTTCCTGACGCGGCTTACTCCTGCGCCGGTTTTTGCAGCACCAGCCGGCGCAGATCGCGCCACTCTCCGGCGTCCATGCTGTCCGCCGCCAGCCAAAGATGCTGTCCGCGCCGGGTATCGACATGGCGCAAACGCAGCAGCATACCGCTATTGATAACCCACGGCGTCCCGAGGATCTCCCATTCGGCGTTTTGCCAGCGAAGACGGGAATCGGTGAGCAGTTTTATCTCCCCGCGACGGGCATGGATCCGCCGCTGGCTGCGCACGCAGTCGAAGACCACCAGCGACAGCAGCAGCAGCCAGATCGGGGTATAGCTCAGCGGCCAGGGAACCAACAGCACCAGGGCCGCCACCACGCCGTGAAGCAGCAGGGAAAACCACTGCGCGCGCCAGGAGATACGGAGATCAGATTGCCACAGGACCACGTTCCCGATTCCGTGTCTGAATTAAGGTTACCATCCGCTGCAGCTCCGCATCGGCCGGTTTGCCGTGGTTCATCAGCCAGTTGAACAGATCCGGATCGTCATTTTCCAGCAGGCGAATGAACAGCTGTTTGTCAGCGTCGCTGAGGGTATCGTACTCATACTCAAAGAACGGCATGATGGAGATGTCGAGTTCGCGCATCCCGCGGCGGCATGCCCAGTGGATACGTGCTTTATTGTTAATGTCCATGTTGACCTTCCAGCAGCAAAATATAGGTTAGTTTAACCCGTTTTCTGCCGTAACTTTACAGGAATATCGCTGAATGCGAGCATCCTTCCATAAAAACCTTAAAATAATGATGGGTTTATTGATTCCCTGCGTCAGGCGGCAGTCTCACGCCAGCGCACAAATGGCCTGTTGAAAGCACTTGCAATGCACTATAGCTCTTTTACCATTGGTCACACACACTGCGTTAAGCGATTCAGGATATGACTATGGCTTTTACACCTTTTCCTCCGCGTCAGCCTTCCTCTTCCGCTCGTCTGCCGTTAACGCTGATGACCCTGGATGACTGGGCGCTGGCGACAATTAGCGGGCCGGACAGCGAAAAATATCTGCAGGGGCAGATTACCGCCGATGTGAGTCATCTCACCGATGCCCAGCATCTGCTTGCTGCCCACTGTGATGCCAAAGGCAAGATGTGGAGCAACCTGCGCGTATTCCGTCGCGAGGGCGGCTTCGCGTGGATTGAGCGCCGCAGCCTGCGCGACGCGCAGCTGACCGAGCTGAAAAAATATGCCGTCTTCTCCAAAGTCACCATCGCCGCCAACGACGATCTGGTTCTGCTGGGAGTAGCCGGCTTCCAGGCGCGCGCCGCGCTGGCGCCGCTGTTCGCCGCCTTGCCCGACGCTGCCACCCCGGTGGTCAGCGAAGGCGCCACCAGCCTGCTGTGGTTTGAACACCCGGGCGAGCGCTTCCTGCTGGTGACCGATGTCGACACCGCCAACCGCGTCACCGACGCGTTGCGCGGCGAAGCGCAGTTTAACAACAGCCAACAGTGGCTGGCGCTGAATATTGAAGCCGGCCTGCCGGTTATCGACAGCGCTAACAGCGGGCAGTTCATTCCGCAGGCCACCAACCTGCAGGCGCTGGGCGGCATCAGCTTCAAAAAAGGCTGCTACACCGGCCAGGAAATGGTCGCGAGGGCGAAATTCCGCGGCGCCAATAAGCGCGCGCTGTGGACGCTGTCAGGGACCGCCAGCCGGGTGCCGGAAGCCGGGGAAGACCTGGAGCTGAAGATGGGCGACAACTGGCGCCGCACCGGTACGGTGCTGGCAGCCGTACAGCTGGATGACGGAAGCCTGATGGTCCAGGTAGTGATGAATAACGACATGGAACCGGACAGCGTGTTCCGTGTACGCGACGATGCCGGCAGCCTGAGCATCAAACCATTGCCGTATTCGCTGGAAGAAAATTAAGGAAAAGTTCCCGGCTTGCGGCGCTTGCGCCTTAGCCGGGCTACCCGGCCGCAGAATATCGTAGCCACGGTAAGCGTAGCGCCACCGTGGAATTTCCAGGCCGTAGAGTATTGTAGCCACGGTAAGCGCAGCGCCACCGTGGGATGTTTATCAGGACTGGCCGATGTAAAGATAAATCGCCAGGAAGTGACACACGCTGCCGCCGAGCACGAAGCCGTGCCAGATAGCGTGGTTATAAGGAATACGTTTGCAGACGTAGAAGATGACCCCCAGCGAGTACACCACCCCGCCAACCGCCAGCAGCGTTACCCCGCCCACCGCCAGCTTCACTGCCAGCTGATAGACCACGATAAGCGACAGCCACCCCATGGTCAGATAGGTCACCAGCGACAAAATTTTAAAGCGGTGCGCGATGGTCAGCTTAAACAGGATCCCCAGCAGCGCCAGGCTCCAGATGACGATCATCAGCCCCTTCGCCAGCGGTGAATTCAACCCCACCAGCAAAAACGGCGTGTAGGTCCCGGCAATCAGCAAATAGATGGCGCAGTGGTCGAATTTCTTCAGCCACTGTTTCGCCCGCTGATGCGGGATCGCGTGATAGAGCGTGGAAGCGAGGAACAGCATAATCATGCTGCCGCCGTACAGGCTGTAGCTGGCGATCGCCGTCGCGCTGGCGTTTGTATCCGCCGCCTGCACCAGCAGCAACACAAGGCCGACGATACCGAACACCAGCCCGATCCCGTGGCTGATGCTGTTGGCAACTTCCTCTGCCAGAGAATATCCCTGAGTGATTAATGGTTTGCGAACCATACTGGACTCCGTGAAAACAAGAACGCTTTCATTGCCCACTTAGGGTAACTGAGAATGATTCCAGTGAACACCTGTTAGCTAAAATAAAACGATGTATATTTGTAAATACTTTAAAATCATAAAGTTACATTTTTATTTCAACTCACAGCTGTTCCTGATTATCTTAAAGCGTTTTGAATTCAATGACATAAAACTGGCTCTCGCCAGGATAGATGTCGCTGATGACCTGCCGCAGCTGCCCGAGAGTCATATTCTCCTGTTGCGCATGCTGTTCGGTCAGCGTATCGAGCGTCACCGTCGAGGTCGCGGTCACGGCGATGGTGCAAAAATAGCCGTCATCTTCATAGCGCCCAACGCGCAGCACATCGCCGGGCTTAAAGTGCGACTCCGCTGCATCGCGAATGGTGATGGTTTTGCGCCCGGCGAGGATGTCGTCCTGAAAACGCTGAAAAAAGGTAATGTCATTGGCCTGCATGATATAATTCCGTCCTGGTCATTATGAATTGTGAGTTCGCCCTGTGAGTATGTTCTCCCACGCCGCTGTCGCCAGTCTCAATAATCTTGAGATGATGGTCTACCACTACGTCATTAAAAATCGTGACAAAGTGATGTACATGACCATCCGCGAACTGGCCGAGGCCGCCGGGGTCTCCACGACCACCGTGTTACGCTTCTGCCGCAAACTGCAGTGCGAGGGCTACTCTGAATTTCGCGTGCGCTTTAAATTATATCTCGAGCAGAATGAGCCTCAACAGGCAAATATCGGCGCCAGCGAAATAATGAGCTTTTTTAAAAGCGTCAATAATGACGAGTTCGATGAATTACTCGAGCAGGCCGTCGATATTATTCTCGCCTCCGAACGTATTATTTTTGTCGGCGCCGGCACCTCCGGCGCGCTGGCGAAATATGGCGCACGCTTCTTCTCCAACGTCGGTAAATTCAGCAACCATATTGACGACCCCTATTTTCCTGTAACCAACGATATGGCCCGCAACGCGCTGGCGATCGTGCTTTCCGTCTCTGGCGAGACGGAAGAGATCCTGCGCTTTGCCAGCCAGTTCAGCCTGCATCATTGCAAGGTGATGTCGATTACCAGCCATGAGCATTCGCGGCTGGCCAAACTGGCTGATTTCAATCTCTCCTGGCACGTGCCGCAGACGCGCATTGGCGGCGTCTACGATATTACAACGCAAATTCCAGTGATCTATATTCTCGAATCCCTCGGACGTAAATTAGCGCGCAAAATCAGCTAAAAATAACAGCCTGTTTTTTTGATGTAACATATTACCTTTGGCGGAATTTGTTATATCGTGACATTCACTTTCACTTTGCTAGACTCGAGAACAATAGTTATTAGAGAGATTAGCCAGGATGAAAAAATTAACCCTTCCGAAAGATTTTTTATGGGGCGGCGCGGTCGCCGCGCATCAGGTTGAAGGCGGCTGGGATCAGGGCGGCAAAGGCCCCAGCATCTGCGATGTGTTGACCGGCGGGGCGCACGGCGTGCCGCGCGAAATCACCCACCAGGTCGAAGCGGGAAAATACTACCCGAACCACGAAGCCGTCGACTTCTACGGTCGCTACAAAGAAGACATCAAACTGTTCGCCGAGATGGGCTTCAAGTGCTTCCGCACCTCTATCGCCTGGACCCGCATCTTCCCGCAGGGTGACGAAACCCAGCCGAATGAAGAGGGACTGAAGTTCTACGACGACATGTTCGACGAGCTGCTGAAATACAACATCGAGCCGGTGATCACTCTCTCCCACTTCGAGATGCCCCTGCACCTGGTGCAGCAGTATGGCGGCTGGACCAACCGCAAAGTGGTCGATTTCTTTGTACGCTTCGCCGAAGTGGTCTTCGAGCGCTATAAGCACAAAGTGAAATACTGGATGACCTTTAACGAGATCAACAACCAGCGCAACTGGCGCGCGCCGCTGTTCGGCTACTGCTGCTCCGGGGTGGTCTATACCGAGCATGACAATCCGGAAGAGACCATGTACCAGGTGCTGCACCACCAGTTCGTGGCCAGCGCGCTGGCGGTGAAAGCGGCGCGGCGCATCAACCCGGACATGCAGGTCGGCTGCATGCTGGCGATGGTCGCCCTCTACCCTTACTCCTGCAAACCGGAAGATGTCATGTTCGCCCAGGAGTCGATGCGCGAGCGCTACGTCTTTACCGACGTCCAGCTGCGCGGTTACTACCCGAGCTATGTGTTGAATGAATGGGAACGCCGCGGCTTCAACATCAGGATGGAAGACGGCGACGCGCAGATCCTGCGCGAAGGTACCTGCGCCTATCTCGGCTTCAGCTACTACATGACCAACGCGGTGAAAGCCGAGGGCGGCACTGGCGACGCCATTTCCGGTTTCGAAGGCAGCGTGCCGAACCCGCACGTCAAAGCTTCCGACTGGGGCTGGCAGATTGACCCGGTCGGCCTGCGCTATTCTCTGTGTGAACTGTATGAGCGTTATCAGAAGCCGCTGTTTATCGTGGAAAACGGCTTTGGCGCCTACGACAAAGTAGAAGCCGACGGCAGCATCAACGATGACTACCGCATCGACTACCTGCGCGCCCACATCGAAGAGATGATCAAAGCGGTCACTTATGACGGCGTCGATCTGCTGGGCTATACCCCATGGGGCTGCATCGACTGCGTCTCCTTCACCACCGGGCAGTACAGCAAACGCTACGGCTTCATCTACGTCAACAAACACGACGATGGCACCGGCGACATGTCCCGCTCGCGCAAGAAGAGCTTTAACTGGTACAAAGAGGTCATCGCCAGCAACGGTGAGAACCTGTAACTAACCGCCCTCTCCCGGCCGGGGGAGGGCTAATTGCTTATCCGCCAGACACTTCTTTACAGCTTTACCATTGCCAAAACCCGTTCGCCCGTTAAGATAAGCCTCGTGAATATTTGAGGCAATCATGATTAAGCGACAACGCAAAGCCATTCTTTTTGTCCTCCTGGCCTGTCTGGTGGTGCTAACCTGCACCGCTCAACGGATGGCCGGGATGCACGCGCTGGTCATGAACCTCACCGCCGACAGCCCGTCGCTACAGCAAAACCAGGATCAGGCCGAGGCGCCGGTCACGCCGTGCGAGCTCAGCGCCAAGTCGCTGATGGCCGTTCCGCCGATGCTGTTTGAAGGGGCGCTGTTGGCTATCACCCTGCTGCTGGCGGTGCTGGCGGCGATCCCGCCGCGTATCGAACGCCAGTGGCCTCCCCGCGTTATCTCCTCACCCCGATTGCGGGTGCATCTGCGATTATGCGTCTTCCGTGAGTGATTGATTCTCCTGACAGTTCAGGTTAATTCATCACTTACGGAGCAAACTTATGTATATGGTATTCAGGCGACTACTGGTCTGCCTGCTTTGGCTATGGCTGCCCGTCAGCCAGGCCGCCGACAGCGGCTGGCTGCGCGCCGCCGACAATCAACACGCCAGCGTCCGCCTGCGGGCGCAAACCGAGAGCAATGGCGACACTCGCCTGCTTTTAGACGTAGCGCTGGAAAAGGGCTGGAAAACCTACTGGCGCTCGCCAGGGGAAGGCGGCATCGCGCCGGCTATCGCCTGGCACACGCCGCTGGAGGTGAACTGGCGCTGGCCGACGCCGCAGCGCTTCGACGTCGCGGGCATTTCCACTCAGGGCTATCACGGCGACGTCAGCTTCCCGATGGCGCTGCGCGGGAAGATACCGCCGACGCTTAGCGGCGTCCTGACGCTCTCTACCTGCAGCAATGTCTGCATTCTCACTGACTACCCCTTTTCGCTGGATATGACGACTCCGGCGGGGGAGCGATTTAATTATGATTTTACCCGCGCGATGGGCACACTGCCGCTGCGCGATGGTCTGACTTCGCAACTGACCGCCAGCTACGTCAGCGGCAAACTGACGGTGACCGCCCGCCGCGATGCCGGCTGGCAGCAGCCAGCGCTGTTTATCGACAGCATGGAGGATGTCGATTTCGGTAAGCCGAGCTTTACCAGCCGCGGCGATACGTTGACCGCCACCGTACCAGTCACCGACAGCTGGGGCGAAGCGGCGCCGGACCTGAGCGGCAAAACGCTGTCGCTGGTGCTGGCCGATAGCGGTCAGGCGCAGGAAAGCCAAATCGCCGTCGCCGCCGGCAGCGCCGCGCCGGGGCTGGCGTTAGGCTGGGTGCTGCTGATGGCGCTGGCCGGCGGGCTTATTCTCAACGTCATGCCCTGCGTGCTGCCGGTGCTGGCCATGAAGCTCGGCTCGCTGGTGCAAACCGAAGGTCGCGAACGCGGCGCGGTGCGGCGGCAGTTCCTCGCCTCGGTGTGCGGGATCGTCGTCTCGTTCCTGGCGCTGGCGCTGATGATGACCGCGCTACGCCTGGGGAATCAGGCGCTCGGCTGGGGCATCCAGTTCCAGAACCCGTGGTTTATCGGCGCGATGGCGCTGGTGATGGTGCTGTTCAGCGCCAGTTTATTGGGGCTGTTCGAAATCCGCCTCTCCTCCAGCGCCAGCACTTTCCTCGCCACCAGGGGCGGCAACGGCTTAATGGGCCATTTCTGGCAGGGCGCCTTCGCCACCCTGCTGGCGACGCCCTGTACCGCGCCGTTCCTCGGTACCGCCGTGTCGGTGGCGCTGGTGGCGCCCCTGCCGCTGCTGTGGGGCATTTTCTTCGCCATGGGGATCGGCATGAGCCTGCCGTGGCTGCTTATCGTCGCGTGGCCGGGTCTGGCGCAACGACTGCCACGCCCGGGCCGCTGGATGAATCATCTGCGGGTGGTGCTGGGGCTAATGATGCTTAGTTCAGCGCTATGGCTGGTCAGCCTGCTGACGATCCACATCGGCCGTACGCCGGTGCTTACCCTGCTGGTGATTCTGGCCATCGCCCTGCTAGTGGCCACCGCCTGGCGCTACCGCTGGCGGACGGCGCTGCGCGCGGGCGCCCTGGCCATAGTGGTAGCGGGCGCCGTCGCCTTTGTCGCCCAACAGGACGGCCAGGGCCCGCGCCGCGACCGGGTTAACTGGCAGCCGCTCAGCGAGCAGGCTATCGCCAGCGCCCTGGCGGAGCATAAACGGGTATTTATTGATGTCACCGCCGACTGGTGCGTGACCTGTAAAGCCAATAAATACAACGTGCTGCTGCGCGACGACGTCCAGCAGGCGCTGTTAGCGCCAGATGTGATCGCCTTACGCGGCGACTGGAGCCGCCCCTCCGCTGACATTAGTCAGTTTTTAACCGCACGCGGCAGCGCCGCGGTGCCGTTTAACCAGATTTACGGACCGGAATTGCCGCAGGGACAGATTCTGCCTGCGCTGTTAGACCGCGAACAACTTATCGCCACCCTGTCCGCCGCTAAAGGAAAATAACATGAGAGCTATCACCGCCTTATTACTGCTGTACGTATCGGCCTTCAGCTTCGCCGCCCCGGCGGAAGAACCACAATCGAACGGTAATGACCAGTTAGCCCAGCTGCTGTTTAACGATCCGAATAGCCCGCGCACCGGCGCGAAAGAGCCAAAACTCACAATCGTCTCGTTTACCGATTACAACTGCCCTTACTGCAAACAGTTTGATCCGCTGCTGGAAAAAATCGTCCACGATAATCCGGACATCCAGCTCATCGTTAAGCTGCTGCCGTTTAAAGGGCAGAGTTCGGTGAATGCCGCTAAAATCGCGCTCTCCACCTGGCGTCAGCAGCCCGATAAATTCTGGGCGCTGCATCAGCGGCTGATGGCGAAAAAAGGCTATCACGATGACGCCAGTATCGCCGCCGCGCAGAAGAAAACCGCCACCGATAGTGTAAATATCGATGACAAGACCATGGATTCGCTGAAGATGAACCTGATTTTGTCGCAGGTGCTGAATATTCAGGGCACCCCGGCAACGATCATCGGCGATCAGATGGTGGCCGGCGCGATCCCTGCTGATGAGCTGGAGGGGCTGGTGAAAGAACAGCTGGCGAAAGCCCGTGGCCAGTAAAATCAGGCGCTGGCTGCGCGAGCTGGCGGTGTGGCTGCTGATTGGCGCGGCGGTGAGCCTGGCGGTGGATTATTTTCGCCAGCCCGCGCTGCCGCAAAACGTCAGCGCCACATCGCTGCAGACACTCGACGGCAGGACGCTGGATCTGCATGCCATAAGCCAGCAAAAGCCGCTGCTGCTGTACGTCTGGGCGACCTGGTGCGGAGTTTGTCGCTATACCACGCCGTCGGTGGCATCGCTTGCCGCCGACGGCGGCAATGTGCTGACGGTAGCCCTGCGTTCCGGCGATAACGCCGCGCTGGAGAAGTGGCTGACCAGGAAGAAACTGGCGCTGCCGACGGTGAATGATCCAAGCGGCCAGCTGGCGCGGCAGTGGGATATCCAGGTAACGCCAACGCTGGTGGTCATTTCTCAAGGCGAGGTGAAGTCGGTCACCACCGGCTGGACCAGCAGTTGGGGAATGCGCCTGCGGCTGTGGCTGGCCTCCTGGTAGACCGTCGGGCTTTAGCGGTTTTTATGCCGGGTAAGGCGTATCCGCCACCCGGCCTACCATTCGGCTTTGACCCCGTAGGCCCGGCAAGCGCAGTGGACTGCACCCCAAAAGTTGGAC
>NZ_JAGRRB010000013.1:0-99662 GCF_018223925.1 Klebsiella sp. 10 | reverse complement strand
TCTGATACAGATTAATCGATACGTCGGTAAGACGTGTTGATAAAACAGAATTTGCCTGGCGGCACTAGCGCGGTGGTCCCACCTGACCCCATGCCGAACTCAGAAGTGAAACGCCGTAGCGCCGATGGTAGTGTGGGGTCTCCCCATGTGAGAGTAGGGAACTGCCAGGCATCAAATAAAGCAGAAAGCCCGGTCGAAAGACCGGGCTTTTTGTTTTATCTGTTGTTTGTCGTTGAGCGCTCTCCAGAGTAGGACAAATCCGCCGGGAGCGGATTTGAACGTTGCGCAGCAACGGCCCGGAGGGTGGCGGGCAGGACGCCCGCCATAAACTGCCAGGCATCAAACAAGTGAAGAGCCCATCCTGCCGGATGGGCTTTTTGCGTTTCTGTCGTCCGGCCAGCGTGCCGGCATGTCCCCCCGGTGGCGCTGCGCTTGCCGGGGCTACGGATCCGACACGGGGCTACGTCCCTGTGGCCGGACAAGGTGCGCAGCACCGCCTCCGGGAAAATCCCTCCTATATCACCGTCGATAAATGACTATTGCCTCTCTAACCAACTCACAATAAATGTCGCGATCTGTGGTACATCATTTAAATCCAGCAGCGGAAGTGAGGTCGCGATCGATACATCGCTGGCCACGGCGATGGTATGCTCATCAATTACCAGCTCTTCTACACGATGGCCGCTGTTTTGCCGAAAAAGCAGGATCTTCGGCACGGGTTCATGTTTGAACCCCTCCACTAAAACCAGGTCCAGTTTGCTGGCATCCATTCGACTGACCAGCCACGTGAGATCTAATTCCGGCTTCTCTGGCGTCTCGGTCATCAATGCCCACCGCTGTTCGCTGGCGACAATAGTTTGCGCAGCGCCCGCCTTACGCAGTTCATAGCTATCTTTGCCCGGCTTATCCACGTCCATATCATGATGGGTGTGCTTTATCAGTCCCGGGCGTAATCCTAGAGCGCAAAGCTCAGGGATAAGACGCTTTAATAATGTTGTTTTTCCGGTACCGCTCCATGCGGCGATCGCCAGTAATGGGATCATGATGGCTCCTGCATCTGCTGCAAATCTTCGAGCGTATTTACATTAATGAAAGCAGTTTTCACATCGCTGAAATTCACCGGGCGCCCACCCATTTGTCGCATAAAAACCATCACCCTGCGCTCTCCATGTGCCAGATAAGCCTCCAGTTCCGGAATGATTTGACGATGAACTAATGCAACGGCAGGATGATCCCGTTCGCCGTCATGGGCCCAAACGACCGGTGCGTCCCCTCTCTGCTGGATAAAGCGCTCCACCAAAAAGGACGGAATGAACGGCGTGTCGCAGGGGCAAAAAACAAACCATGGGCTCGCGACCTGCTGCATCACAGCAAGCATTCCGGCCAGCGGCCCCTGATAACCCTCCTGTATGTCTCGAAAGACCGGATATCCGCTGGCACGCCACTGTTCAAGATGACGATTGGCGCTAATGACTAACTCATCTACCTGCGGGGCTAATGCTTCCGCGACGTGTCGCCAGAGAGGGCGACCATTTAGCGCCTGTAATCCTTTATCAATGCCGCCCATCCGCGTGGCCCTGCCGCCCGCCAGCACGACGCCGGTTATCGCCTCGCTTTGCATATGAATATCGCCTCTTTCATTGTGGGATTGACCCTGTTAACTTGTCCCTATCAAGAGTAAGGAGCATGACCATGAAATGTAAACGTCTGAATGAAGTAATTGAACTCCTCCAGCCAGCCTGGCAAAAAGAGCCTGAACTGAACCTGATGCAATTTTTGCAGAAGCTGGCGAAAGAGGCCGGCTATGATGGCGAACTGAGCGATCTTTCCGACGATATTCTGATCTATCACCTGAAGATGCGCGACTCTTCCAAAGATGCTGTCATCCCGGGTATTCAGAAGGATTATGAAGAGGACTTTAAAACCGCGCTGCTGCGCGCCCGCGGGGTAATAAAAGAGTAAAAGGTTGTAAGCGCTACCGCGTAAAGTGCAATGAGATGATATCCTGAACTATTCGTACGATTATCGGATGTCAGGATGCACGATAAGGCTTTTACTTTTCAGACGCTTCGCCCGGATACCATTATCGATGGGTTATTCGATCTGGGTATGCGGGTGGACTCCGGTCTCACCCCGCTAAACAGCTATGAGAACCGCGTTTATCAGTTCCAGGACGAAGAGCGCCATCGCTATGTGGTAAAGTTCTATCGTCCTGAGCGCTGGTCCGCAGAACAGATCCTTGAAGAACACCAGTTTGCGCTTCAGCTTGTAGAAGATGAAGTGCCCGTTGCTGCGCCGCTCTTATTTAATGACAGCACGCTTCATCAGCATCAGGGATTCTACTTTGCCGTTTTCCCAAGCCTTGGCGGTCGTCAGTTCGAAGCGGATAACCTTGATCAGATGGAATGGGTTGGCCGCTATCTGGGGCGCCTGCACCAGACGGGCTGCAAACAGCGCTTTACTGCCCGCCCGGAAATTGGCGTGCAGGAGTACCTGCTGGAACCGCGTCAGGTGTTTGAGCAGGCGACGCTGATCCCCTCTGGCCTGAAGGCCGATTTCCTGAAGGCGACCGATAAACTCATTGCTGCCGTCATGGAGCAATGGCACGGCCGCGGGAACACGTTGCGCCTGCACGGTGACTGCCATGCCGGTAATATCCTCTGGCGCGACGGACCACTGTTTGTCGACTTAGACGATGCGCGCACCGGCCCGGCGATTCAGGATCTGTGGATGCTGCTCAACGGCGATAAGGCTGAACAGCGTATGCAGCTGGAGACTATTGTCGAGGCCTATGAGGAATTCAGCCCCTTTAACAGCGATGAAATCGCGCTGATTGAACCTTTACGCGCTATGCGACTGGTTTATTATCTGGCGTGGTTGCTCAGACGCTGGGACGATCCCGCTTTCCCGGTCAATTTCCCCTGGTTAACCGGGGAGGATTACTGGCGGGGGCAGACGTCGACTTTTCTTGAGCAGGTGAAGGTTCTACAGGAACCCCCGCTTCAGTTAACGCCAATGTATTAATGTGATATATCCAGGAGAGAGTAAATCATGAAAAAAGTTTGGCTGGCGCTGGCTGGTATGATTCTGGCTTTTAGTGCATCCGCTGCCCAGATCACCGACGGCAAGCAGTACATCACCCTTGATAAGCCGATTGCTGGCGAGCCGCAGGTGCTCGAGTTCTTTTCGTTCTACTGCCCGCACTGCTACCAGTTTGAAGAAGTGCTGCATGTCTCTGACAATGTGCGCCAGAAACTGCCGGAAGGCACTAAAATGACCAAATACCACGTTGAGTTCCTGGGTCCGCTGGGCAAGGATCTGACGCAGGCATGGGCGGTGGCCATCGCGCTGGGCGTTGAAGACAAAATTACTGCGCCGATGTTCGAAGCCGTGCAGAAAAACCAGACTGTGCAGAGTGTGGCTGACATTCGTAAAGTGTTTGTCGACGCTGGCGTGAAAGGGGAAGACTACGATGCCGCATGGAATAGCTTCGTGGTGAAATCTCTAGTCGCTCAGCAAGAGAAAGCGGCAGCCGATCTGCAGCTGCAGGGCGTACCGGCTATGTATGTTAATGGTAAATACCAGCTGAATCCGCAGGGGATGGACACCAGCAATATGGATGTCTTCGTCGCTCAGTATGCGGATACCGTGAAGCAACTGGTAGAGAAGAAATAAAAAAAACGCCGGTCACTGACCGGCGTTACTTTATCTGTTTTGCAATAGCTACCGTTCTTTGTCCCTCATGATGTCAGTCAACTGACGGTCTTTCTCTTCCCATAGGCCATTCAGCCAGCGCTGGAAGCTGCGCTTAAAGTTCTTATCGTTAACGTAATCGCCGTGCAGCTCTTCGCCAATAGGGACCAGATTGATACGGACCACGATGCGCGTCAGGCGGCCGCTTAACATATCGTAAAATGGTCTTGTATGATTATCCGGGTAGCACAGCGTGACGTTCAGCAGTTTATCGAACTGCGAACCGAGTACGTTGAGCGCCATGGCGATACCAGCGGCTTTCGGCGGTAACAGGTTGTGGTAAGGAGAGCGCGTTTCGCGCTTTTTTTCTTCGGTAAAACGCGAGCCTTCCACAAAATTGACGATAGTCGTCGGATGCGCGCGAAATTTTTCACACGAACGGCGGGTGGTTTCGACATCTTTACCGCGGCGCTCCGGGTGACGAATAAGATAGCTGCGCGAGTAGCGGCGCATAAAAGGCATATCCAGCGCCCAGCAGGCGAGGCCAATGAAGGGTACCCACGCCAGCTGTTGTTTAAGGAAGTACTTATTCATCGGAATATGCTTGCGGAACAGCACGCACAGCACCACGATGTCTGCCCAGCTGTGGTGGTTGCTGATCAGCAGATACCAGTTCTTTTTGTTCAGGCCTTCCAGACCCTGGACGTCCCATTTTAGCCAGGGATTGAGATGCAACAGCAGCGCCAGCCCTTCGCACCAGCAGTACATCATAAAATTGCAAAAAACGGATATAGAGCGCCATACCGCTGGAATGGGGACCAGCAGTTTAATCAGCCCGGCGACGATGATCGGTACAGAGCAGATAATGGTGACTAAGATGGTTAAGGCGATACTCAGCGGAAGTGTTATCGCAGCGAGTAATCTCGACATAGTTAGTTTATTCAGAAAGTTAGGCTGACAAAGAGCGCCTTTAAGCTGCGCAAGAGGCTGATTTTACCAGAAAACGCGGCAAATGACGGGTCTTACCAGAACAGAAAAAAACAAGGATCTTCTATCCACATGGAAGATTAGGTCATCAAATTAATGCCAGGATCGTTGATCTGTTTTTAAGTGGTTGATAAATAGTAAATAATACTATTTATTCATTTATTTTCAGGGGCGGATAAGCTGACGTTGTAAAACTATGCACAAAGTTATCCACAAGCTAAGTTGTCGCGCGATCGCGACGATCGTTGAATCTTTTCCGCGAATTGCGGGAAAAATTCAGGATTTCATGCCCGTCTGTGGCATCCTTTATCCATAATCTGATAAACAGGCACGGAAATTATGGTTCAGATCCCAGAAAACCCTCTCATCCTCGTTGACGGCTCCTCCTATCTTTATCGGGCGTATCATGCGTTTCCGCCGCTGACTAACAGCGCAGGGGAGCCCACCGGGGCTATGTACGGCGTACTGAATATGCTGCGCAGTTTGATACTGCAGTATCAACCGACTCATGCCGTCGTGGTCTTTGATGCGAAAGGGAAAACCTTCCGTGATGAATTGTTCGAGCATTACAAATCTCACCGCCCGCCGATGCCGGACGATCTGCGCGCGCAGATTGAGCCGTTGCATAAGATGGTGAAAGCGATGGGACTGCCGCTGATGGCTGTCCCGGGCGTCGAAGCTGACGATGTGATTGGCACCCTGGCGCGGGAAGCGGAAAGGGCAGGTCGCCCAGTCCTGATCAGCACCGGCGATAAAGACATGGCCCAGCTGGTGACGCCGGGCATCACCCTGATCAATACCATGACCAACACTATCCTCGGACCGGATGAGGTGGTTACTAAGTACGGCGTCCCGCCGGAGCTGATTATTGATTTCCTGGCGCTGATGGGCGACTCCTCGGATAACATTCCCGGCGTGCCGGGCGTGGGCGAAAAGACCGCCCAGGCGCTGCTGCAAGGCCTCGGCGGCCTTGATACGCTGTATGCGGAACCGGAGAAGATCGCTGAACTGAGCTTCCGCGGCGCGAAAACGATGGCGGCGAAGCTCGAGCAGAACAAGGACGTGGCTTATCTCTCTTATCAGCTGGCGACCATCAAAACCGACGTCGAGCTGGAGCTCACCTGCGAAGAGCTGGAGGTGCAGCCGCCGGCGGCAGACGATCTGCTGGCGCTGTTCAGACAGTATGAATTTAAGCGCTGGACCACCGACGTTGAGGCCGGAAAATGGCTGCAGGCTAAGGGGGGCAAACCGGCTGCGAAACCTGCATTACCTGCAGCAGCGGCAGAAGCGGAAGAAGAGGTTGAAGCCGCTACTGCACTTTCAGCAGAGCATTATGTCACTATCCTTGATGAGGCTACGCTGCTCACCTGGATCGATAAGCTGAAGCAGGCGCCGCTCTTTGCCTTTGATACGGAAACCGACAGCCTGGATAACATCTCCGCCAACATGGTTGGTCTTTCATTCGCTGTTGAGCCAGGCGTGGCCGCCTATGTCCCGGTAGCGCATGATTATCTTGATGCGCCGGATCAGATCCCGCGCGAGCGCGTGCTGGCGCTGCTTAAACCGCTGCTGGAGGATGAGAAGGTGCTCAAGGTCGGGCAAAATCTCAAATACGATCGCGGCATTTTGGCTAATTACGACATTGAGCTGCGCGGGATTGCGTTCGATACCATGCTCGAGTCTTACATTCTCGACAGCGTGGCGGGCCGCCACGATATGGACAGTCTTTCCGACCGCTGGCTGAAACATAAAACCATTACCTTCGAAGAGATCGCTGGCAAGGGTAAGAATCAGCTCACCTTTAACCAGATTGCGCTGGAAGAGGCTGGTCGCTACGCGGCGGAAGATGCCGACGTTACGCTCCAGCTGCATCTGAAGATGTGGCCGAAGCTACAGCAGCATGAAGGCCCGCTGAATATCTTCCAGCATATTGAAATGCCGCTGGTGCCGGTGCTGTCTCGCGTTGAGCGCAACGGCGTTAAAATCGACCCCGCCGTGCTGCATGCGCACTCGCAGGAAATTGCCCAGCGCCTGGTTGAGCTGGAGCAGCGAGCACATGAGATCGCCGGGGAAGCGTTTAATCTCTCCTCCACCAAACAGCTGCAAACGATCCTGTTTGAAAAACAGGGTATCAAGCCGCTGAAGAAGACGCCGGGCGGTGCGCCGTCCACCTCTGAAGAGGTGCTGGAAGAGCTGGCGCTCGATTATCCGTTGCCGAAAGTGATTCTGGAGTATCGTGGGCTGGCGAAGCTGAAGTCGACCTATACCGATAAGCTGCCGCTGATGATTAACCCCAAAACGGGCCGCGTGCATACCTCCTATCATCAGGCGGTCACCGCCACCGGCCGTTTGTCGTCTACCGATCCAAACCTGCAAAACATTCCGGTGCGTAACGAAGAAGGGCGCCGTATTCGCCAGGCGTTTATCGCGCCGGAAGATTACGTCATTGTCTCGGCGGACTACTCGCAAATCGAGCTGCGCATTATGGCGCACCTGTCGCGGGATAAAGGCCTGCTGACCGCCTTCGCGGAAGGGAAGGATATTCACCGGGCGACGGCGGCTGAAGTATTTGGCTTACCGCTGGACAGCGTCAGCAGCGAACAGCGGCGCAGTGCGAAAGCCATCAACTTCGGTCTGATCTACGGCATGAGCGCCTTTGGCCTGGCCCGCCAGCTGAACATCCCGCGTAAAGAAGCGCAGAAGTACATGGATCTTTATTTCGAACGTTATCCGGGCGTCCTGGAGTATATGGAGCGCACCCGCGCACAGGCGAAGGAGCAAGGGTATGTTGAAACGCTGGATGGCCGTCGACTCTATTTGCCGGATATCAAGTCCAGCAATGGCGCTCGTCGTGCCGGCGCGGAGCGTGCGGCGATTAACGCCCCGATGCAGGGGACGGCTGCGGATATTATCAAGCGGGCGATGATTGCCGTTGATGAATGGCTGCGGAGCGAGAAACCTCGCGTGCGGATGATCATGCAGGTTCACGATGAACTGGTCTTTGAAGTGCATAAGGATGAGCTCGATGCCGTATCGAAAAAGATCCACGAACTGATGGAGAACAGCACTACGCTGGCGGTACCGTTGCTGGTGGAAGTGGGCAGCGGCGAAAACTGGGATCAAGCGCACTAAGTATACAAAGCGCAACGCGATTTTCTGTAAGTAAGCAACATAACTTATAGAGTTTTGTGAGGATCATTTGAATTTGCTATGTAAATAGTGAAAAAAAACTACAAAAAATGCTTTATCCGTGAGCGAAAGAAGAGTAAAGTTATTCGCGTAGGGTACAGAGGTAAGATGTTCTATCTTTCAGACCTTTTACTTCACGTAATCGGATTTGGCTGAATATTTTAGCCGCCCCGGTCATTTATGACCGGGGCGTTTTTTATTGCGCGAAAGAAAAGTTTTAGGCTGTGAAAACAACGTAGTATGAACGTCCGGATAGGGCGCTACGCGCCGTTATCCGGAAAAAGCGGGGGTTACTCGGCGTCTTCGACGGCTTCTTGCGGCGGGATTTCGTTAAACCAGCTATCCAGCTTCTGTCGCAGCTTATCGACGCCAGATTTTTTCAGCGAAGAGAAGGGTTCAACCTGGACATCGCCATTGAAGGCCAGTACCGCTTCACGCACCATATTCACTTGCGCTTTACGCGCGCCGCTGGCGAGCTTATCGGCTTTGGTGAGCAGTACCAGCACCTGAATATCGCTCTCTACCGCCCATTCGATCATCTGCTGATCGAGATCTTTAAGCGGGTGACGTATGTCCATCAGCACCACGAGACCCTTCAGGCACAGACGTTTTTCCAGGTATTCCCCCAGCGCGCGCTGCCACTTGATCTTCATCTCTTCGGGTACTTGCGCATAACCATAGCCGGGCAGGTCGACAAGGCGCTTGCCCTCAGCGACTTCGAACAGGTTAATCAGCTGCGTACGCCCCGGGGTTTTGGAGGTACGCGCCAGGTTCTTCTGATTAGTCAGCGTATTCAGCGCGCTGGATTTTCCCGCGTTGGAGCGGCCGGCGAACGCCACTTCAATACCGGTATCGGCAGGAAGATGGCGGATATCTGGCGCGCTAGTGACAAAGTGCGTCAGTTGATAATTCCAGTTGGTCAAGACGGTCGTCTCCGTTAAAACAGGCTATGGCAGGGATTATACCTGAACAGCAGAAAAAGGCTGTTTTTACCGCACGCCGTTCCTGTAAGTAAAAACCATATGGTTTGTGAGACATTGACTATTCTTTGTATAGGACATACCTGAGGAAAATAAGACAAAACATATTTAAGGTGTTGAAAATTAATCAATTATAGAAATAGAGAATTCTGAAAATAGATTTTTAACTGCCAGACTGGTTGTCGATTTTTGTCAACAAGGTAAAGTAATACACAACGGCGGGGATGCTGAAAGGATTAGGACTCAGGACGAGGAGTCAGGAAGCGCCAGGAGGCGAAGACCACAGGATAGTCAGGATGACGCGCGTCTTGGAGACGTTTTATAGGGAAAAGGAAGAAACAGGGACCGTTGGACGCTAAGGGAAAGACAGGGTGAGTCGTTAGCGAACAGGGAAAGAAGAGCCCGTTAAGGGTGGTCAGTGAGGAAAAAGGCGACAGAGTAATCTGTCGCCTTTTTTCTTTGCTTGCTTTCTGCTAGATTCCGCCTCAATTCTATACTGAATACTACTGTCTGAAGATTACACATCATGAAAAAACCGACATCCGCCACCCGTGGCAAATCCGGCCGCAAGTCGCGTGAAGAGTTAAATCAGGAAGCTCGCGATCGCAAACGGCAGAAGAAACATCGTGGCCACGCGGCAGGCAGTCGCGCGAACGGCGGCGATGCGGCTTCAGCGGGTAAAAAACAGCGTCAGGCGCAAGATCCGCGCGTGGGTAGCAAAAAACCGATCCCGCTGGGCGTGAGCGAAAGCAGCGCTCCAGCTCCCAAGCAGCATAAACCAAAGAGCGAGAAACCTATGCTTTCACCGCAGGCTGAGCTGGAGTTGCTGGAGAATGATGAGCGCCTGGACGCGCTGCTGGAACGTCTGGAAGAGGGCGGCACCCTGAATGCTGAAGAGCAGAGCTGGGTGGACGCCAAACTGGATCGCATTGATGAGCTGATGCAGCAGCTCGGCCTCTCTTACGATGATGAAGATGAAGAAGAGGAAGAGCGTCAGGAAGATATGATGCGTCTGCTGAAGGGTGGAAACTAACATTTGCATCCCATCGGATTCCCGGTACTCCTTATAACCCTTCTGGTTATATGTTATCTGCTGTGGTTATTCGTTAAACTACGACGGTTGTCGCGGCGTCAGAAATGGCTGCGCAACCGGCTCATGACCCGCGGTGCGGTGGGGCCGGGACGGCGTACCCGTCGGCGGCACCATCGGAAGGAGTGAGCATGTCTGAGCAGATAATCGACTGGGATCTGGCCCTGATCCAGAAATATAACTATTCCGGGCCGCGCTATACCTCGTATCCCACCGCGCTGGAGTTTTCACCGCAATTTGGCGCGGCGGAATTCGATGCCGCTGTGGCCCGTTACCCACAGCGTCCCCTGTCGCTGTACGTGCATATCCCGTTTTGCCATAAGCTGTGTTATTTCTGCGGCTGCAATAAGATAGTCACCCGCCAGCAGCATAAGGCCGATCAATATCTCGATGTCCTTGAACAGGAGATCATCCACCGCGCGCCGCTGTTTGCCACTCGCCAGGTGAAGCAACTGCACTGGGGGGGCGGCACGCCAACTTATCTCAATAAGGCGCAAATCAGTCGCCTGATGGATCTATTGCGCAGCCATTTCCATTTCAGCGCGGAAGCCGAGATCTCCATAGAGGTCGATCCGCGTGAGATCGAACTGGATGTCCTCGATCATTTACGCGCTGAGGGTTTCAACCGCCTGAGTATGGGCGTACAGGACTTCAATAAAGAGGTTCAGCGTCTGGTTAACCGTGAGCAGGACGAAGCGTTCATCTTTGATTTGCTCAACCATGCGCGGGAGATTGGTTTTACCTCGACCAATATCGACCTCATTTATGGCCTGCCGAAGCAAACGCCGGAGAGCTTCGCCTTTACCCTGCAAAAGGTCGCCGAGCTCAATCCTGACCGCCTGAGCGTGTTTAACTATGCGCATCTGCCCACGCTCTTTGCCGCTCAGCGGAAGATTAAAGATGCCGATCTGCCCTCCGCTGAGCAGAAGCTGGAGATCCTGCAGGAAACCATCGGCTCGCTGACGACGGCAGGCTATCAGTTTATCGGCATGGACCATTTCGCCCGTCCCGATGATGAATTAGCGGTCGCGCAACGTCACGGCGTACTGCATCGTAATTTCCAGGGCTACACCACTCAGGGCGATACCGATCTGCTGGGGATGGGCGTTTCGGCGATCAGCATGATTGGCGACAGCTACGCCCAGAACCAAAAAGAGCTCAAGCAGTACTACCAGCAGGTAGCAGAGCAAGGGAACGCCCTGTGGCGCGGGATCGCGTTAACTCGCGATGACTGTCTGCGTCGCGACGTGATTAAAGCGTTGATCTGTAACTTCCAGCTGGATATCGCGGCGGTCGAGGCGCAGTGGGACGTGGATTTTGCGTCTTATTTCGCCGAGGATCTGAAACTGCTGGCGCCGCTGGCGCATGACGGGCTGGTGGCTGTGGATGATAAGGTCATTCAGGTGACGGCGAAAGGTCGCCTGCTGATCCGCAACATCTGTATGTGCTTTGATGCCTACCTACGGCAAAAGGCCCGGATGCAGCAGTTCTCACGGGTTATTTAATATTTTCCCCCTCTCCCGCAGGAGAGGGGGAACAATTAGCTGAACAGCCCGACCAGCGCAGCGCACAGCACGGCAGCGACTGCCGTTTGTGGCGTGTGACTCGCAGCGGCGCCGCTCGATATCATACTCACCAGTGATTCAAACATGATGCTCTCCCCTAATGCCGGGGACGATCATACTCAACTCATCGGAACAGTAAAGTACAAAATAGCAGCACTTTGCGCCGATCGGCTATTTTTCATCATGCTGTTGAACCCTACTCCATACCCAACTCTTTTAGCTTACGCGTCAGGGTATTACGTCCCCATCCCAGCAGGCGCGCAGCCTCCTGCTTGTGCCCCTGAGTATGGCGCAGGGCGGTCGTTAGCAGCGTGCGCTCCATTTCGGGTTGCGCTTCTGAGAGCAGGTTTTGATGACCGGATCGCAACGCCCGATCGGCCCACTGACCCAGCAGCGTAGCCCAGCTGTCAGGCTGCATCTGCGTTGGGCTATCAGGAATCGTGGTCTCAAACAGTTCGCTCGGCAGATCCTGCGTCAGCACCTCCTGGCCGGCGGCCATGACGGTGAGCCAGCGACAGGTGTTTTCCAGCTGACGGACGTTGCCTGGCCACGCCAGGCGGGTCAGCGCTGTCTCCGTTTCCGGATGCAGCTGTTTGGCTTCAACGCCGAGCTCGCGGGCGGCTATCTGCAGGAAATGGCGGGCCAGGCGTGGAATATCTTCCCGGCGCTCGCGCAGCGGCGGTAAATGCACCCGGATGACGTTCAGGCGGTGGAACAAATCTTCACGAAATTTCCCCTCCTGCACGCGCTGTTCCAGGTTCTGGTGGGTAGCGGCGATGATCCGCACATCGACCTTGACCGGCGCGTAACCGCCCACGCGATAAAACTGACCATCCGCCAGCACGCGCAGCAGACGAGTCTGGACATCAAGCGGCATATCGCCAATTTCATCCAGGAACAGCGTACCGCCGTCAGCCTGTTCAAAGCGACCCTGACGGACGGTATTGGCGCCGGTAAAGGCTCCTTTTTCATGGCCGAACAGCTCGGACTCAATCAGGTCCTTGGGGATCGCCGCCATATTCAGCGCGATAAACGGCGCTTTTGAGCGTGGACTATGGCGATGCAGGGCATGTGCGACAAGCTCTTTACCGGTACCGGATTCGCCATTGATCAGCACGCTGATGGATGAGCGCGACAGGCGGCCAATAATGCGAAAGACATCCTGCATAGCTGGCGCTTCGCCGATGATGTCGGCGGTTGGGCTACTTATCGGCGCATTTCGCGGCTGCTGCTGCTCTTGATAGTGGCTTATCGCCCGGTCGACGAGGGCGACGGCTTCATCGATATCAAAAGGTTTGGGCAAATAATCAAACGCGCCCTGCTGATAAGCGCTGACCGCGGCGTCCAGATCGGAATGCGCGGTCATTATGATGACCGGAAGCATTGGATGGCGCTGCTTAATCTGTTTGAGCAGCGCCAGACCATCCATTCCCGGCATACGGATATCTGACAGCAGTACATCCGGGGTTTTGGTGGTGAGGGCATCTAGCACCTCATTGCCGCTTTCGAACGTTGTGCAGCTCAAGCCGGCTCCGGTGAGCGCGCGTTCAAGCACCCAGCGGATGGAGCTATCGTCATCAACGATCCAGGCTATCCCTCGTTGCATAAACACCTCTACTTCCGAATAGGCAGGTATACCGAAAATTCGGTATGACCCGGCCAGCTGGTGAATTCAATTTTGCCGGAGTGCTGATCGATAAGGCTACGGGCGATAGATAAGCCCAGGCCGGTACCGCCTTCGCGGCCGCTGACCATCGGATAGAACAGCGTATCCTGGAGATGGGGCGGAATACCCGGGCCATTATCTTCAACGTCGATGCGGGCGGCGAGGCGATAACGCACCCCGTGCAGCGTCAGCTGGAAAGCGGTGCGGGTGCGAAGAATAATTTCGCCCCCTTCCGGCCCCAGAGCCTGCAGCGCATTACGGACGATGTTCAGCAACACCTGTTCAATTTGATCCGGGTCGTGGGGTAGCTCTGGTAGGCTGGGGTCGTAATCGCGGATCAACTTCACGTTGTCCGGCAACTCCATGGAAACCAGTTTAACTACCCGTTCGGCGACTTTGTGGATGCTTTCGGTAACGTGCATGCCCGGATGCTGTGGTCCGAGCAGGCGGTCGACCAGATTTCTTAACCGGTCGGCCTGCTCAATGATCACTTTGGTATATTCCGTTAGCGCCGGGTCGGGCAGCGCTTTGCTGAGCAGCTGGGCCGCGCCGCGCAGGCCGCCTAACGGGTTTTTTATCTCATGCGCCAGGCCGCGGACGAGGTCGCGAGCGGCGACCTGCTGCGCATGCTGCAGCTGCTCCTGGCTCAGGCGGCGCTGATTATCCATCGGCGCCATTTCCAGCAGAATAAAGCCTTCCGGCAGCCGCTGGGCGGTCAACGACAGGATGTGCGAACGGCCATCGATAACCAGCGTCACTTCGTTATCGGTAAACCCCTGGCCCGCCTGCAGGCTCTCCTGCATCAGCCCGATATTCAACGAAAAATAGCTCAACAGCTCAGGTAATGGGGTGCCAAACAGCTTGCGCGAGCTCTGCGCCAGCAGCTGCTGCGCCGCAGGGTTGGCAAAGTGCACCGCCAGGTCATCATCGACCAGTAAAATACTGTTGATAAGGGAGTTAAGGATCTGCCCAGCATCGGGCAGTGTGCCTGTTGCCATTCGACAGTCTCCTGAAAATGAATGCACCAATTTAGTGCAGTATAGCTTTTTATCGGTAAAAAGCTCGCGAGATCAGCGTGTTGGTGGAGAAAAAAGCCCATCCTGAGATGGGCTGAAAGTTTCCACGGCAACAAAATATCCCGGGCATCTCGCGCCACAACACGACATACCCTGGATTTACAGCAAAATTAGACGCTGTAGTACAGTTCGAACTCAACCGGATGCGGAGTCATGCGTACGCGGTCGTTCTCTTCCATACGCAGGGCGATGTAGGCATCGATAGCGTCATTGGTGAACACGCCGCCAGCGGTCAGGAACTCGCGGTCAGCATCCAGGGCCTGCAGGGCTTCTTCCAGAGAACCGGCAACCTGCGGGATCTCTTTCGCTTCTTCCGGCGGCAGGTCATACAGGTTTTTATCCATTGCTTCGCCCGGATGGATTTTGTTCTTGATACCATCAAGGCCAGCCATCAGCAGCGCCGCAAAGCACAGGTACGGGTTGGCAGCCGGGTCCGGGAAGCGCACTTCGATACGACGCGCTTTCGGAGAGGTCACCACCGGAATACGGATAGAGGCAGAGCGGTTACGGGCAGAGTAAGCCAGCATAACCGGCGCTTCGTAACCCGGGACCAGACGCTTGTAGGAGTTGGTGGTCGGGTTCGCCAGGGCGTTGATGGCTTTAGCGTGTTTGATTACGCCGCCGATGTAGAACAGCGCCTGCTCAGACAGACCGGCGTATTTGTCGCCGGAGAACAGGTTGGTACCGTTTTTCGCCAGAGACATATGGCAGTGCATGCCGGAGCCGTTGTCGCCGAACATCGGTTTCGGCATAAAGGTCGCGGTTTTACCAAAGCGGTGAGCGACGTTGTGAACAACGTATTTGTAAATCTGAATTTCATCCGCTTTTTTGGTCATGGTATTGAAGCGGGTTGCCACTTCGTTCTGACCTGCGGTTGCTACTTCATGGTGATGGGCTTCAACAACCAGACCCATCTCTTCCATGATCATACACATGGTGGAACGGATGTCCTGAGAAGAGTCTACTGGCGGAACCGGGAAGTAACCCCCTTTCACGCCCGGACGGTGACCTTTGTTACCGCCTTCGTATTTGGTGGAGGAGTTCCACGCACCTTCAATGTCATCGATCGCGACATGGGAGCCGGAGATAGAGGCGCCAAAACGGATGTCGTCGAACAGGAAGAATTCTGGTTCTGGCCCGAACAGGACGGTATCAGCGATGCCGGTGGCGCGCAGGTACTCTTCAGCGCGTTTCGCGATGGAGCGCGGGTCACGGTCATAGCCCTGCAGGGTGCCTGGCTCGAGGATATCGCAGCGGATGATCAGGGTCGGTTCTTCGTAGAACGGGTCAATGACCGCGGTGGACGCGTCCGGCATCAGGACCATGTCAGATTCGTTGATACCTTTCCAGCCACCAATCGAGGAGCCATCAAACATTTTGCCTTCTTCGAAGAATTCGGCATTTACCTGATGAGACGGAATCGTGACGTGCTGTTCTTTACCTTTGGTATCGGTGAAGCGCAGATCGACAAACTTCACTTCGTGCTCGTTCAGCATCGTCAAAACGTGTTCAGCGGACATACTTAAACTCTCCCGGATTGGTCATTGTCGTCGTGGTAACGAAAACTTCATACTGCTTAAAAGTGGCGTTGTTGCCTTAAAAAATATAAAGCGAAATCTGTGCCAACTTTTAAATGCCCCATAAAACGCTGTATCATGCGCACCATAGTGCAAAAGGACTGCACCATGATGGAGATAATGCACCAAAATAGTGCTTCAGTGTGAACATTGAGCACCATTTTGGTGCAATTTTTGTTACGGTGCCCTTTTATCGCTCCGTGAAAGCGGTCACAAAGAAACTCTGCAATACTTGTTTGCGGAGGATGTTTGTGATCCTGTTCAGTCCTTCGCTTAATACGTGTACAATAACGCGCTATTTCTAATGCCTGAGGCAAAGTTGTGATCGAAAATCTGCGTAATATCGCCATCATCGCGCACGTTGACCATGGTAAAACTACCCTGGTTGACAAGCTGCTACAGCAATCCGGTACGTTCGACGCACGTACTGAAGCACAAGAACGTGTGATGGACTCCAACGATTTGGAGAAAGAGCGTGGGATTACCATCCTCGCGAAAAACACCGCAATCAAATGGAATGATTACCGTATCAACATCGTTGATACCCCAGGGCACGCCGACTTCGGAGGTGAAGTTGAGCGTGTTATGTCCATGGTTGACTCTGTGCTGCTGGTGGTAGATGCCTTTGATGGCCCGATGCCGCAAACGCGCTTCGTGACCAAAAAAGCTTTTGCCCACGGTCTGAAGCCGATCGTGGTCATCAACAAAGTTGACCGCCCGGGCGCGCGTCCGGACTGGGTTGTCGATCAGGTGTTCGACCTGTTCGTTAACCTCGATGCGACCGACGAACAGCTGGACTTCCCGATCGTTTACGCGTCCGCGCTGAACGGTATCGCGGGTCTGGATCACGAAGACATGGCTGACGACATGACCCCGCTGTACCAGGCGATTGTCGATCGCGTGCCGGCGCCGGACGTTGATCTTGACGGTCCGCTGCAGATGCAGATCTCCCAGCTGGACTACAACAACTACGTTGGTGTTATCGGCATCGGCCGCATCAAGCGCGGTAAAGTGAAGCCGAACCAGCAGGTCACTATCATCGATAGCGAAGGCAAAACCCGTAACGGTAAAGTCGGTAAAGTGCTGACTCACCTGGGTCTGGAGCGAATTGAGAGCGACGTAGCTGAAGCTGGCGACATTATCGCGATCACCGGTCTGGGCGAGCTGAACATCTCCGACACCATCTGCGACCCGCAGAATGTCGAAGCGCTGCCGGCCCTGTCCGTTGATGAGCCGACCGTTTCCATGTTCTTCAACGTCAACACCTCTCCGTTCTGCGGTAAAGAAGGTAAGTTCGTTACCTCTCGCCAGATCCTGGACCGTCTGAATAAAGAGCTGGTGCACAACGTGGCGCTGCGCGTTGAAGAAACCGAAGACGCTGATGCGTTCCGCGTTTCCGGCCGTGGTGAACTGCACCTGTCCGTTCTGATTGAAAACATGCGTCGTGAAGGTTTCGAGATGGCGGTTTCCCGTCCGAAAGTTATCTTCCGTGAAATCGACGGCCGTAAACAAGAGCCGTTCGAGAACGTGACGCTGGACGTCGAAGAGCAGCATCAGGGTTCTGTCATGCAGGCGCTGGGCGAGCGTAAAGGCGACCTGAAAAACATGAATCCGGACGGTAAAGGCCGCGTACGTCTCGACTACGTGATCCCAAGCCGCGGTCTGATCGGCTTCCGTTCAGAGTTCATGACCATGACCTCCGGTACCGGTCTGCTTTACTCCACCTTCAGCCACTACGACGACGTTCGTCCGGGCGAAGTGGGCCAGCGTAACAACGGCGTACTGATCTCCAACGGTCAGGGTAAAGCGGTAGCGTTCGCGCTGTTCGGTCTGCAGGATCGCGGTAAGCTATTCCTCGGCCACGGCGCTGAAGTTTACGAAGGCCAGATCATCGGTATTCACAGCCGTTCCAACGACCTGACGGTAAACTGCCTGACCGGTAAGAAACTGACCAACATGCGTGCGTCTGGTACTGACGAAGCCACGGTTCTGGTTCCGCCGGTTAAGATGACCCTGGAGCAGGCTCTGGAGTTCATCGATGACGACGAACTGGTAGAAGTTACTCCGACCTCTATCCGTATCCGTAAACGTCACCTGACCGAGAACGACCGTAAACGCGCGATGCGCGGTGCAAAAGAAGAGTAATTTTTTCTTCTTGTTGTTCGCTAAACCCCGCCTCTCCGGCGGGGTTTCTTTTTTTCATTCCTGCATCACACGCCAATAGTCAAATCCAGCCTTTCCCGCTAAAGTTAATTTTCCACGGCGCGGAAGGAGACAAAAATGCTCTATATCTTTGATTTAGGTAATGTGATTGTCGACATTGACTTCAACCGGGTATTGGGAGCCTGGAGCGATTTAACCCGCATCCCGCTGGCGACGCTGAAGCAGCATTTCACCATGGGTGAGGCTTTCCATCAGCATGAGCGCGGCGAGCTCAGCGATGAAGACTTTGCCGCCGCCATGTGCCATGAAATGAATATGCCCCTCAGCTATGAACAGTTTGCTCACGGCTGGCAGGCGGTGTTTGTCGCGCTGCGCCCGGAGGTGATTACCATCATGCATAAACTTCGTGCCCAGGGGCATCGGGTGGTGGTGCTCTCCAATACCAATCGTCTGCACACCACGTTCTGGCCCGATGAATACCCGGAAGTGCGCGCGGCCGCCGATCGCATTTATCTGTCGCAGGAGATGGGATTGCGTAAGCCTGAAGCGCAAATTTATCTGCGAGTACTGGAAGAAGAGGGGTTTTCCGCCGCGGATACGGTCTTTTTTGATGATAACGTCGATAATATAGCAGGGGCCAACCGGTTGGGGATCACCAGTATCCTGGTGACTGGTAAGGAGACCATCCCTGACTATTTCGCGAAACAGCTATGCTAAAAACCGTTCATCAAAAATTACTCCACCATACCCGGCCGCTGCTGGCGTGGCTAAAGCTGCTGTGGCGGCGCATTGATGAAGATCATATGACCACCCTGGCGGGGAACCTCGCCTATGTGTCATTACTGTCCCTGGTGCCGCTGATTGCCGTCGTGTTCGCGCTGTTTGCGGCCTTTCCTATGTTCTCCGAAGTCAGCGTGCAGATCCGTCATTTTATCTTCGCCAATTTTATTCCGGCGACCGGGGATGTAATCCAGGGATATATCGAGCAGTTCGTGGCCAACTCCAGCCGCATGACCGCCGTAGGCGCCTTTGGCCTGATCGTCACCTCGCTGCTGCTGATGTACTCGATCGACAGCGCGCTAAACACCATCTGGCGCAGCACGCGCAGCCGCCCCAAAGTTTATTCCTTTGCCGTTTACTGGATGATCCTGACCCTCGGCCCGCTGCTGGCGGGCGCCAGCCTGGCGATCAGTTCCTATCTGCTGTCGCTGCGCTGGGCAAGCGACCTGGACGGCGTAATTGATAATCTGCTCCGCCTATTTCCGCTGATCCTCTCCTGGGCAGCGTTCTGGCTGCTCTATAGTATTGTACCAACTACCCAGGTACGTAACCGCGACGCGGTGATCGGGGCGCTGGTGGCGGCGCTGCTGTTTGAGGCAGGTAAAAAGGCGTTTGCCCTCTATATCACCACCTTTCCGTCCTATCAGCTAATTTATGGCGTGATTTCGGTGGTGCCGATTTTGTTCGTCTGGGTGTACTGGACCTGGTGTATCGTCTTGCTTGGCGCTGAAATTACTGTCACTCTCGGTGAATACCGCAAACTTAAAACAGAAGAAACAGAACAACCATGATTGCATTAATTCAACGCGTATCCCGTGCAAGCGTTACCGTGGCGGACGAGGTGACGGGCGAAATTGGCCCGGGGCTTCTGGTGCTGCTGGGCGTCGAGAAAGACGATGATGAACAAAAGGCGAATCGCCTTTGTGAACGCGTGCTGGGCTACCGCATCTTCAGCGATGCGGAAGGGAAAATGAACCTGAATGTCCAGCAGGCGGGCGGCAGCGTGCTGGTGGTTTCGCAATTTACGCTGGCGGCCGATACCGAGCGGGGGATGCGACCGAGCTTCTCGAAAGGCGCTGCCCCTGACCGCGCTGAGGCGCTGTATGAGTATTTCGTCGCCCGCTGTCGCCAGCAGGAAATGCACACCCAGACCGGAAGATTCGCTGCGGATATGCAGGTTTCTTTGGTCAATGATGGTCCCGTGACCTTTTGGTTGCAGGTATGACCCAGCTTCCGGGCAGGCTGCGGGTAACAAAAGAGAGTACGACTATGTATCACCTTCGTGTACCGCAAACAGCAGAAGAGTTAGAGAGCTACTACCAGTTCCGCTGGGAGATGCTGCGTAAGCCGCTGCATCAGCCTAAGGGATCGGAACGTGACGCCTGGGATGCGATGGCGCATCATCAGATGGTAGTGGATGAAGAGGGCAACCTGGTTGCCGTCGGCCGGCTATATATCAATGCGGAGAATGAAGCCTCCATCCGCTTTATGGCTGTGCATCCCTCGGTGCAGGATAAAGGGCTGGGTACGCTGATGGCGATGACCCTGGAGTCCGTCGCGCGTCAGGAAGGGGTTAAGCGGGTTACCTGCAGCGCGCGCGAAGATGCGGTGGAATTTTTCGCCAAGCTCGGATTTGTCAATCAGGGTGAGATCACCACCCCGACCACCACGCCGATCCGTCATTTTCTAATGATCAAACCGGTCGCGTCGCTGGACGATATTTTGCACCGCGGCGACTGGTGCGCACAGCTCCAGCAGGCGTGGTATCAGCATATTCCGCTGAGTGAAAAAATGGGCGTACGTATTCAGCAGTACACCGGGCAGAAATTTATTACCACCATGCCGGAGGCGGGGAACCAGAATCCGCACCATACGCTGTTCGCCGGCAGCCTGTTTTCGCTCGCTACCTTAACCGGATGGGGGCTTATCTGGCTGATGCTGCGCGAGCGGCACCTGGGAGGCACCATTATTCTGGCGGATGCGCATATCCGCTACAGCCAGCCTATTAGCGGCCGCCCCAGCGCCATCGCCGACCTCGGTTCTCTGAGCGGCGATCTCGACCGACTGGCGCGCGGGCGTAAAGCCCGCGTGCAAATGCAGGTGGAGCTTTTTGGCGACGATAAACAGGGCGCCGTTTTCGAGGGGATCTACATCGTGCTGCCGGCGAAGCCCTTTGGCTCGTACGAAGAGGGCGGCAACGAGGAAGAGTAAGCGCCTGCGGCAGTTATCGTCCTGGCGATGCCACACGCCAGGCGATATCCCGCATGGCATCACGCGCGGCGTTGCTGACGCCTCCCAGCTGAAAGAAGCCGTGGATCACCCCCAGATAGCGCTGACAGGAACTCTCCACCCCTTGCTCCGTCAGCCTTCGGTACAGCACTTCGCCCTCATCACGTAAAGGATCGAACTCCGCCGTCAGGATGTGGACCGGTGGCAGACCGTGAAAATCTTCGCGCCACAGCGGACTGGCATCCGGATGGGTAGCGGGTGTGGCCGCTAAATACATTTCGTAGCCGCTAAGCAGCGTGTCCCGGGTAATGATGTAATCCTCGCCGTTGCTGGCGTAGCTTGCCATGCTGGCGGTAGCGTCGAGCATCGGGTAAATCAGGATAAGCTGTGCAGGCTGCCATGTTCCCGCCGCTTTCAGGCGCAGAGCCGTGACCAGGGCGAGATGCCCGCCGGCGCTGTCGCCGGCCAGGGTGATGCGCGAAGCATCCACGCCAAGCTGTTTTGCGTGCTGGTGAATAATCGTGGCACCTCGTTCTGCATCATCGTGCGCCGCCGGAAAAGGGTACTCCGGGGCCAGACGATACTGCACGGCGATCACCCGGCACCCACTGAACCAGGCAAGCTGGCGCAATTGATTGTCATGGGTGGCAAAGCCGCCGCTGACAAAACAGCCGCCGTGGTAGTAGATAAGCGTGGGTAGCAGGCCGTCGGCAGTGGGCGGTGAAACGACGCGGAAGTGCATACCCTCCAGGGTGATATCCTCCACCCGCACTCGCGTTTCCGTCTCCCCGGCGAGTACCGCACTGGCGATATAGCCGGCCCTCCGATCATCAATATGCTGATCGCGTGATGACGGACGACCTGCCGCAATAAATGCCTCAACCAGCGAAGCAATCCCTTTTTCCAGCGCCATATGAAGTTCCTTATACTGTTTTAATATCCAGTGTTATAGCCTGGATTATGGCGAAAAGACAGGCCTGTTGAGGTCGCCTGTGCATTATGGAAAGCGGCTCGCAAAAAAGAGTTTACCTGACAAAATCCTGTTTGTTTCCGATTCCAAAAGCTCTAGATTGCTCATAACTTCATCACTGGTGATATACTTGAGGTATATATGAGCATGATGGCTGAAAGGGATATGGGCAGAATTCTTCTCGATTTATCAGACGATGTCATTCAACGTCTCGATGACCTCAAAGTGCAGCGTAACATTCCGCGAGCGGAACTGTTACGTGAAGCGGTTGAACAATATCTGGAGAAACAAGATCGAGCTAAAGATACCATCTCCAGTGCGCTGGGTCTGTGGCAAGACTGCGAAGAAGACGGCATGGAATATCAACGTCAGCTACGCAAGGAGTGGTAATGACCTCCGGATCTGCGCTTTTTGATACCAATATTCTTATTGATTTATTTAGCGGGCGTCGCGAAGCCAAACAGGCGCTGGAGGCCTGGCCACCGCAGAATGCGATCAGTCTGATTACCTGGATGGAGGTGATGGTTGGCGCTAAAAAATATCACCAGGAGCAGCGCACGCGAATGGCGCTGAGCACCTTTAATATCATTAACATCTCACAGGATATTGCAGAGCGAAGCGTTGCGCTGCGGCAGGAGTATAAGCTTAAGCTGCCGGATGCCATCATTCTGGCGACGGCGCAACTCCATCGTCTGGAACTAATTACGCGGAATACGAAGGATTTTGCCGGTATTCCTGGCGTAGTCACGCCGTACGAAATCCACCCTGAATAATTCGAGTGGCAGGAGGACGACAAGTGAGCGACAGACTCGTCTGAAACGAATATCTCCAGCCAAAGGTTGGCCTCTGATAACGGTCAGTGACGCGTGTGAATAATCCCTGCGCACGTTCGTGTCACAAGAAGGAAAACGGGCGACAAGAGCCGCCCGAAATCATACTGCAGAACTTACTCCCCTTCGCCGGGGAACATGAACGGGTTAATTGAGCTTCTGGCGAAGCCCTCCTGTTCCATGCGGGCGTCGAGCACCAGGGAGGCCAAATCGTCGGCGACGGCTTCGACTTTCGGATCCTTCTCCTGATACATAATCTTCAGGTAGGTTCCGCAGTCGCCGCAGCTTTCGGCTTTCACCGCCGCCTGCTCGTTGTCCAGTGACCAGTAGTGCAGGTCGCGGCTCTGCTCGCAGTTGCTGCACTTGACGCGTACTACGTGCCACTCAGTTTCGCACAGGTTGCAGTGCAGATAGCGCAGCCCCTGAGTGGTGCCGATTTGCACGATGCTGGAGACCGGCATCGAGCCGCACACCGGGCAGAACTGGCGCTGTTCGCCGTATTCGGCGCGCGCTTTTCCTGGGATCAGACTGGCCATCTGCGCCCAGTAGAGCGACAGCGCAGCCCAGATGAACGGCGCTTTGTCGCTACTGACGGAGGCGAAATCGGAAACAAACAGCGCGCTGGCCATCTGCTCCAGCTCCTGCTCAGAGGCTTTTTCCAGATTCTCAATGACCGCCAGCGCCGGGCCGCTCATTTCCGGCTTCAGCTCGGCAATCAGCGAGTGCAACAGCTTGTGCCAGTGCTTGTCGCGCGGCAGGACGTGGATATCCAGCGGCGGCTTGCCCTGTTCGCTGGCCGCTTTAATGCGGGCGGTGAGATCCATCTGCAGCGGATGGTCGTACAGCACTACTTCCTGGGCATGGGCAATCAGCGCGGCAAAGCGCAGGTAATCGCCTAGCGGGTTATTAGCGGCCAGCTCGCGCAAGCGTTCAGCGCGGCGGTTATACAGATTTTTCAGCCTGGGGAACAGTAACGGCGGAATTGCTTCCGCCGTGCGTTTCTCGCTCGAACCCAGCTCGTCTTGCGGGATTATGCGAATACTCATTCAGATGACTTTTCCTGTTTCTGGCGGACCTCTCGGTACCAGCGCGGGTGATGTTTCTTCGCCCACGTTTTGGTAACCCAGCCTTCCACCATCGCGGTAATGGTGCCTTTCACCCAGAGGGCGGCGTAGATATGCACCATGATAACCACAATTAACGCCACTGCGGCAAATGAATGCAGCATCAGCGCAAATCGGATCACCGGGATTGAGAAAGCCGGCGCAAAATACGGACGCCAGATGATCACACCGCTCACCAGCAGCAGTACCAGGAAGATAATCGCCGCCCAGAATACGCATTTCTGGCCGAAGTTATAGCGCCCGGTATCGCCCACCTCCTCGTTGACGACGATCTTACGAATATTCTTCGCCCAAAAGATATCATCCCGATTGATTAGGTTGTGATGCCAGTAACGGAAAAACATGATGATAAACGACGCGAACATCACCACCCCGACGAACGGGTGGAGAATTCGCGCCAGCTGCGGCGTGCCGAGGATATGCATCAGCCAGTTAAAGGACGGGAAGAAAAAGCCTAACCCGCTCACCGCCGCCAGGACGAAGCAGAAGGCGGTGACCCAGTGGTTGATGCGTTCCGGCGCCGTGTAGCGCACGATGGTGTCACGTCTTTTCATTTGCGCACCTCGTCTTTCTCTTCATGCAGATTGTCCTCTTCCTCTTCCGCGCGGTTCGGACCGACGCCGACGTAGTGGAAGATACTGGCTGCGAAGGTCGCGGCGAAGCCGACGGCCGCCAGCGGTTTCCAGATGCCTTTCCAGAACTTGACGGTCTGGCTGATCTCCGGGTTTTCCGGCAGGCCGTGGTACAGATTCGGCTTGTCGGCATGGTGCAGCACGTACATGACGTGGGTGCCACCGACGCCGGCCGGATCGTACAGGCCCGCATTGTCATAACCGCGGGTTTTCAGCTCAGCCACGCGTTCGCCGGCCAGCGTTTTCATATCCTCTTTGGAGCCAAAGTGGATTGCGCCGGTCGGACAGGTTTTCACGCAGGCAGGCTCCTGGCCGACGGTCACGCGGTCTACGCACAGGGTACATTTGTAGACGCGGTTGTCTTCCGGGTTCAGACGCGGTACATCGAACGGACAGCCGGCGATACAGTAGCCGCAGCCGATGCACTGCTCGGACTGGAAGTCGACAATGCCGTTGGCGTACTGAATGATCGCGCCTTCTGACGGGCAGGCCTTCAGGCAGCCCGGGTCCGCGCAGTGCATGCAGCCATCCTTGCGGATGAGCCATTCCAGCTTGTCGTTTTGTTCCACCTCCGAGAAGCGCATGACCGTCCATGACTTGGCGGTCAGGTCCGCCGGGTTGTCATACACCCCGACATTGTGACCGACTTCATCACGAATATCGTTCCATTCGGAGCAGGCCACCTGACAGGCTTTACAGCCGATACAGGTGGTGACGTCGATAAGCTTCGCCACCTCCTGCTGGTGGTCCCGCGCCTGAGGCGCGGGGGTGAAACCGTTAGTCGCGGAACGACGAATAATATCTTGCGATTGGTAAGCCATAAGTCGTCTCCGTTACACCTTTTCCACGTTCACAAGGAAAGCTTTGAACTCCGGCGTCTGCGTATTCGCATCACCGACGAACGGCGTCAGGGTATTGGCAATAAAGCCTTTTTTCGCCACGCCCTCATAGCCCCAGTGAATAGGAATGCCGATGGTATCGATATCCTTACCGTCAACTTTCAGCGTGCGAATACGTTTGGTCACCACCGCCTTGGCTTTGATATAGCCGCGGTTGGAGGAAACTTTCACGGTATCGCCGTGGCCGATGCCGAGCTTATTCGCCAGTTTTTCCCCGATCTCCACGAACTGTTCCGGCTGGGCGATGGCGTTAAGTAGCGCATGCTTGGTCCAGTAGTGGAAGTGCTCGGTTAGACGGTAAGTGGTGCCGACGTACGGGAACTTCTCGGCCTTACCCATCTGCTCGAGATCGCCTTTGAAGACGCGAGCGGCCGGGTTAGAGACCACGTTCGGGTGCAGCGGGTTGGTTCCGAGCGGCGTTTCAAACGGCTCGTAGTGTTCCGGGAAAGGTCCTTCCGCCATCTTGTCGATAGCGAACAGACGGCCCATCCCTTCCGGCTGCATGATAAACGGACCGACGTCGCTGCCAGGCGCGGCGGCGCTGTAGTCCGGAATATCCACGCCGCCCCATTTGGCGCCGTCCCATTTCAGCAACTGACGCTTCGGATCCCACGGTTTACCCTGCGGGTCCGCGGAGGCGCGGTTATACAGGATGCGGCGGTTGAGCGGCCAGGCCCAGGCCCAGCCCAGGGTATTGCCGAGACCGGATGGATCGGCGTTATCGCGGCGCGCCATCTGGTTACCTTCCGGCGTCCAGCTCCCGGCGAAGATCCAGCAGCCGCTGGAGGTGGTGCCATCATCTCGCAGCTGCGCAAAGGAGCTCAGCTGTTGGCCTTTCTTGACGATCACCGCGCCGGTTGCCGGGTCGGTGATATCCGCCAGCGCTTTACCGTTGCTTTCCATCGCCACTTCTTCCGATGCCGGCTCGTGTGGCGTGGAGTAGTTCCACGTCATGTTGAGCACCGGCTCCGGCGCCGGGCCACCCTCTTCGGCATACATCTTACGCAGGCGAGTGAAGATACCGGCGAGAATTTCACCATCGGTGACGGCGATCCCCGGGGCGTCCGCGCCTTTCCAGTGCCACTGCAGCCAGCGGCCGGAGTTGACGATAGACCCATTCTCTTCGGCGAAGCAGGTGGAGGGCAGACGGAACACTTCGGTCTGGATTTTCGCCGGATCGACATCGTTCGACTCACCATGGTTTTGCCAGAAGGTGGACGTTTCGGTATTGAGCGGGTCGATAGTCACGAGGAACTTCAGCTTCGACAGGGAAGCGACGACCTTGTTTTTGTTCGGGAACGAGGCGACCGGGTTAAAGCCCTGGCAAATATAGCCATTCACTTTGCCCTGATTCATCATCTCGAAGTACTGCAGAACGTCGTAGCTCTTATCCCACTTCGGCAGCCAGTCATAGCCCCAGCTGTTTTCCGCGGTGGCTTTGTCGCCGAAGAAGGCTTTCATCATGGAGACGAAGAACTTCGGATAGTTGCCCCAGTAGTTGACCTGGTCTTTCAGCAGCGGCTTCGGCGTGTTAGCCGTCAGGTAGGTCTGCAGGTCGGCCTGTTTTTCGTTCGGCAGCGACATGTAGCCTGGCAGGCTGGTGGAGAGCAGGCCGAGGTCGGTCAGACCCTGGATATTGGAGTGGCCGCGCAGGGCGTTGACGCCGCCGCCCGCCATCCCCATGTTGCCGAGCAGCAGCTGGATCATCGCCATGGTGCG
Organism: Klebsiella sp. 10; assembly: GCF_018223925.1. Classification (NCBI taxonomy): domain Bacteria; kingdom Pseudomonadati; phylum Pseudomonadota; class Gammaproteobacteria; order Enterobacterales; family Enterobacteriaceae; genus Klebsiella; species Klebsiella sp. 10. The sequence goes on along the minus strand of NZ_JAGRRB010000013.1, from coordinate 72,493 downwards.
GATATTCTGCGCACCGATGGAGTGCTGGGTCCAGCCGAGAGCGTACAGGAACGATGCGGTCTTATCCGGCGCGCTGGTTTCAGCAATGTATTCACAGACTTTGAGGAAGTCGGCCTTCGGCGTACCGCAGATGTTTTCGACCACATCCGGCGTATAGCGGGAAACGTGCTGTTTTAGCAGATTCCAGACGCAGCGTGGATGCTGCAGCGTGGTATCGCGTTTGGCGAAGCCGTTTTCATCCAGTTCATAGTTCCAGCTGGTTTTGTCATACTGGCGTTTTTCGGCATCGTAGCCGCTGAACAGACCATCATCAAAGCTGTAGTCCTCACGCACGATCAGGCTGGCGTTGGTATAGGCTTCGGTGTATTCGCGGTTGAATTTTTCGTTATTCAGCAGATACAGGATCACGCCCGACAGGAAGGTAATGTCGGTACCGGAACGAATCGGGGTATAGAAATCAGCCACCGACGCCGTACGCGTAAAGCGCGGATCGATAACGATGAGCTTGGCGCCGTTATGAATTTTGGCTTCCATCGCCCAGCGGAACCCCACCGGATGCGCTTCTGCGGCGTTACCGCCCATCACTACGACCAGGTTGGCGTTTTTAATATCAACCCAGTGGTTGGTCATCGCACCGCGACCAAATGTTGGAGCAAGACTTGCTACCGTTGGTCCGTGTCAGACACGCGCCTGGTTATCCACCGCCAGCATCCCGAGGGCGCGGGTGAATTTTTGCGTTAAATAGCCGGTTTCGTTACTGGAGGCGGAGGCGCACAGCATCCCGGTAGTCAACCAGCGGTTGACGGTGGTGCCGGCGTCGTTTTGCGCGATAAAGTTGGCGTCGCGGTCCTCTTTCATCAGCTTGGCGATGCGATCGAACGCTTCGTCCCAACTGATTTGCTGCCATTTATCGGAGCCTGGCGCGCGATATTCCGGGAATTTCAGGCGGCTTTCAGAATGGATAAAGTCCACCAGACCAGCCCCTTTCGGACAGAGCGCACCACGGTTGACCGGATGATCCGGATCGCCTTCGATATGGAAAATGGATGCTTTGGCGTTTTTCGCGCCGTCGCCGAGGCTATACATCAACAGCCCACAGCCGACAGAACAGTATGTGCAGGTGTTACGGGTTTCGCGCGTGCGCAGCAATTTGTACTGCCGTGTCTCCGCGAGCGCAGTTGCCGGGGCAAAGCCCAGCGCTGCTGCCGTGGTTCCCGCCATACCGCCAGCGCAGATCTTAAAGAACTGCCTTCTGCTGACCTGCATGGTTCGCTCCTTGTTTCGACATTGTCACATGTAGTTATTTGCTTTGCGGTGAAGGCCGCAAAGGTTCAGAATTAGGGCAAATTTCCCTCATTCCTGAAGGGATAAAAACAGAATACCACATTGTGTGTATGCCTGTTCCAATACGGTTAAAGCAAAGTGAACAAGAAGCCTCTCGAACAAATCAAAAATGTGACGAATGTCACAGGATATCGCCAGGTCTCCCTCTGGAAACGCGAGGATCTGCAACACCCTCAGCCAGATGAGTTAGCGGAAGAGGTGCCCGTCGCGCTGGTCTACAACGGTATCTCCCACGTGGTGATGATGGCCTCCCCGAAAGATCTGGAGCAATTCGCCGTCGGCTTCTCCTTATCCGAAGGGATTATCGAGCACCAGCGGGAGATTTTCGGCATGGACGTGGTAGCGGTGTGCAACGGCCTTGAGGTGCAGATTGAGCTCTCCAGCCGGCGTTTTATGGGCCTCAAAGCCCGGCGTCGCGCGCTGGCCGGGCGCACCGGCTGCGGCGTATGCGGCGTCGAGCAGCTCAATGATATTGGTAAGCCGGTCCAGCCGCTGCCGTTCACTCAGTCGTTCGATTTAGCCAATCTCGATCAGGCCCTGGCGCATCTTAACGACTTTCAACCGGTTGGCCGGCTCACCGGCTGTACTCACGCGGCCGCGTGGGTCCGGTTGACGGGCGAACTGGCGGGGGGGTTTGAAGACGTTGGCCGGCATGTCGCCCTGGATAAATTGCTGGGCCGGCGGGCGGAAGTCGGCGAGGGGTGGCAGCATGGCGCCGCGCTGGTCTCCAGCCGCGCCAGTTATGAAATGGTGCAGAAGGCGGCGATGTGCGGCGTCGAGATCCTGTTCGCGGTCTCGGCGGCCACCACCTTAGCAGTGGAAGTTGCCGAGCGCTGCAATCTGACGCTGGTGGGCTTTTGCAAGCCGGGCAGGGCGACAGTTTACACCCATCCGCAGCGTTTAATTGCGGGTTAAATATTGGTCAATAAATTTGAACAATGACAGCAATTCCTTCCGCTTTTTGTTTAGCGATGTGCGGGATACTATTTAACACATCAAGGCACAGCGCCTTATCTAAACAACTAAATGAAAGGGTTTATATCATGAAAAGCATCAAAACTTTTGTCGCAGTAATCGCTATGGCCGCCTCTTTCGCTTCCTTCGCTGCTGAAACCGTGACCGCAACCGCCTCCACAATGGACGGCGCGGAAGCGAAAATCGCCGCACAGGCGCAGGCTGCCGGCGCTTCGTCTTACAAAATCACCGAAGCGTTTACCGGCAACCGCGTGCATATGACTGCCGAACTGAACAAATAAGCGTATAGCAACTGTCGAAAGAGCGCCTCAGGGCGCTTTTTTTGTTTTTGTTTTCCGCTTCCCGTCTCTGCGAAATTTGCCAATATTTTCCTCTGCTACGAAAAAAATGTGGCACTAATCACGTTTCCGTTCTTTTCTTAAATCCTCCTTTTTATGGCAAAGGAAAGGTCAGCACGCCTGAATATCTCGATTTTTTAACGCCATGAAATTTAAAGAAATAAAAAACAGAAAGCGATGGAGATCACTCTCTTTAAATGGGATGTGTATCACAAAAATAGGCGTTTCGCCGTACCTGTCAACTATTCACTGCGGTAATTTAATACGCATTATGTGATCTTCATTGCAAATAGAAGGCTTGTACTCAGGGAAAAATGTTGTCAGGCAAATGAGCGAGGATGCGTCATGAAAATTGGCATCGTTATTAGCGGCGGGGATGTTTCTGGAATGAATAATTTTATATTCCAGATAGCCAGGCAGGCTAATGCCGATATCACGCTGTTTAATGGCGGTATTCCAGGGCTACTGGAGAAAAGTCATCAGGATATGGCGTGGCGCGATCTGGTTGATTATTCAATTACCGCGGTGCCGATCATTACCTCGGGGCGAACCAGTCGCAAACTGCAGCGCAGTGAATATGAAAGCATTGCAAAAAAACTTAAATCTCTGCGTATTGATGTGCTCATTATGGCCGGGGGGGATGGCAGCCTGCAGTTTCTGAATACCCTTAGTGAATTTGAGATTAATTGCTTTGGTGTGGGAATGACTATCGATAATGATGTGTATGGCAGTGATTATACGATTGGTTTTTCCACGGCCTGTGAGCAAATTATTAAAGAAGTCTCTCGTTTAAGAAATACCGGAAGAGCGCTGCCCGGTCGGGTTTTTATGGTTGAGATATTAGGAGGCTATTGTGGAGAACTAACGTTGCAGTCCGCCATTAAATGTAATGCGGATATTGCCCTGATCCCGGAGGCACAGATGCCGTTGGCCGTGCTCGCGGAACGGATTACCCGGAAGCTGAGTACGCAGAATAGCGTCGTTATCCTCTGCTCAGAAGGCTATACCAAAGAGTACTCTCCCGGCTTTCAGGGGGCGATTGATACCATGATTAAACAGCTGGAACCACAAATAGGTGTCCGTATCCGTAAAACGATCGTCGGCTATGGTTTACGCAGCGGTGATCCAACCTGCGAAGAGATTTATCAGGGCACTATTATGGCCAGTGAAGTGGTTCGCTGTATTCAGTCAGGTATGAAAAATAAAGCCATAATAATTAATTCCAGTAACAAACCTATTCCGATTGATTTAGTCAGTATGAAAAAACGTCTGGTCGATACTGAAGGACATCATTATAAACTTGCCAAGCAACTCAATATTATTTGAGGAGACCCTCCATGCTGAAAATTTTATGCGTATGTGGCTGCGGCCTCGGTTCAAGCTTTGCCATTGAAATGACGGCGAAGGCAGTTTTAAAGAAGCTGGAAATTCCCGCTCATATTGAACACACCACCGTTTCCGAAGCTGGGGCTTTTAAATCGGATATGATTCTGACGCAAAAAACCTTTGCCGACATCTTAACCGCCGATGCCAGTGAAGAAGAAATTAAACGTGTCGTGGTGTTGAATAAACTTACTGATAAAGAGGAGATTGAAACTAAGATCGTCGCATTCTTAAAAGAACGTCATCTGAAGGTGGCTGATTATGAATAGCTTCGTTGCGTTTATCGTTAAGGATTTACTCGGCCAGGCATCCATTCTTATTGCTTTTATTGCCATGCTTGGCCTGATCCTGCAAAAGAAATCGCCAGGCAAAACCGCGGAAGGGACATTTAAAACGCTGCTCGGTTTCTTAATTATGATGGCCGGGATAAACATCATTGTCGCCACGCTGACCTTCCTGAATGATATCTTCACCCAGGGATTTGGCATGAAAGGCTATATTACCGATGTGGCCGCCATCGCCGGGTTAGCGAATCGGGAATTAGGTTCGGAGGTGGCGCTGACGCTGCTGGTGATCTTTGCCGTCAATATTATTATCGCCCGGCTGACGCCGCTGAAATATATTTTTCTGACCGGCCAGGCGCTGCTGTGGATGGCGACGATCGGCGCCGTGATTGGCTATAAGTCCGGGCTCACCGGCGTACCGCTGATTTTAACCGGGGGCATCTTCGGCGGCGTGATGGCGGTGTTAATGCCGGCCCTGGCGCAGCCGGTGGTCAGGCGCATTACCGGGTCTGACGATGTGGCCCTGGGGCACTTCTGTACTATCGGCTATCTGGTGCAGGCTGCGGTCGCTAAAGTTGTCGGAAAAGGCTCTCGCTCCACGGAAGATCTCGAACTGCCTGATAACTTTAAGTTTCTGCAGGATACCTATCTGGCCATGGCGGTGGTGATGGTGCCGATGTATCTCATCCCGGCTATCGCGGCGGGGCCTCAGTACATCGCGCAGTTCTCCGGCGGCATTAATTACCTGATGTATGCCTTCATGCAGTCCATTCAGTTTGTCGCCGGGGTCTTTGTCCTCTATAGCGGCGTGCGTTTATTACTCAATGAGCTGGTGCCGGCTTTTCGCGGTATCGCGATGCGTATTGTCCCGGATGCAAAGCCCGCTCTCGATTGCCCGGTGCTATTTCCCTATGCACCGAATGCGGTGATTGTTGGATTTCTGGCAACGACTGTCGGCTCGATTATCGGCATGCTGGTTTTCCCGATGTTCGGCCTGGCGATGATTCTCCCCGGGCTGTTAACCAACTTTTTCGCCGGCGGTACGGCAGGGGTATTTGGCAATGCGCTGGGCGGACGTCGCGGGGCGATGATCGGCGGGGTGATTCACGGCCTGTTTATCACATTTCTGCCGGCCATTCTGGTACCCATGCTGGAGAGCTACGGCTTTACGGGCGTCACCTTCAGCGATTCAGACGTCATCAGCTCCGGTCTGGTATTAGGCCACGCCTTCCAGAATAACTGGCTCTTTGTCGCCTTGTTTATTGTGTTTGTCGCCGCACTGGCATGGTTTGTAAACGGTAAATCCGCTAAGCCGAAAGGGGAAAGTGTTCATGAGTCTGTATAATTTTAATGAGATTTTAAAAATCGCTCAGGAAAGAGATTTTAAAGCGATTGGCTCGTTTAACTTGCACTGTATTGAGATGTTACCGGCTTTTTTTAAAGCCGCGCAAAACAGCCGCAGCCCATTAATGATCCAAATATCAACCGGTACCGCAGAGTATCTGGGGTATCGGTTACTGGTCGATGCCGTGCGTTCATTAGCAGACAGTGAAAATATCCCGACCTGCCTGCATCTCGATCACTGCTCCGATATTAAAGCCATCGAGACGGCAATGAATGCGGGCTTTTCTTCGGTGATGTACGACGGGTCTCACTTAAGCCTCGAGGAAAATATCGGTAACACGCGGATTGTGGTGGAAATGGCCCGGCCGCGGAATATTACGGTAGAAGGTGAGCTGGGGGCGATCGGCGGGTCAGAGGATGGAAAAGCGGTGGCTGCCGAAGATATCTGTTTTACTACCGTCGAAGACGCGACGCGTTTTGTGAAGGAGACACAGGTCGATATGCTGGCCGTCTCCGTGGGCACTGTGCATGGCCTGTACACCGGTAAAGCGCAGATACAGCATGCGCGGCTGAAGGCGATAAGCGAAGCGACGGGCGTGCCGCTGGTGCTGCATGGCGGCACAGGTGTCAGCGATGAGGATATGCGGCTGGCCGTCACCGAAGGGATTAATAAAGTGAACGTCGGAACGGAAATGAACGTGCAGTGGGTCGACCGCTGTAAATCAACGTTTGAGAAAGGAAAAGTAAATGACAGCGTACGGAAATTTTTAATTCCCGCCAACCAGGCAGTTACTGCCGTATTAATGGAAAAAATGGCGCTATTTAAGTAGCGTTTTTACCGACACATATCTTTTGTTGCCCTGTCTTCCGCCAGGGAGGGAGCTTGCTATGTTTGAATCATTGAAAACGCTGTGGAAAAAAGAGCAAAACCCGCTGCAGGATTATGATCAACAGTCCCGTCAGCTGGCGGAAGAGATCGCCAGACTGGAAGGCGAATTACAGCGCCAGCCCGATAATAGCGACGTGCAAAAAACATTGATGTTGACTTACAACCGGGCATTATCGGTATATGCCAAAAGTAAGAGCCACCGGCAGGGTATCGATGCGCTGTTTCTGCAGATTGATAATTTACGCAATATTATTCGCCGCAATATCTAGGAACAGAGAATGACCATAAAAGAACTGCTTATTGAGGCCGATGCCATTCAGGTTGGCGTTGTGGAGTCCGACTGGCAGCGGGTAATAAAGCTGGCTGCCCGCCCGCTGGAGGCAAAAGGCTTTATTTCGAAGGAATATAGCCAGGCGGTGATCGACAATACTTTAAATCATGGCGCTTATTACGTTTTTGATGAAGGGATTGCCATCCCCCATGCCCGCCCCGAATGCGGCGTCAGACGCAACTGCTTTAGCCTGGTGGTGCTGGAAAAGCCTATTCCCTTTGCGGACAGTGAAAAAGCGGACATTGTTATTATGTTTGGCGCCCGGGACAGCAATGCGCATATCGAGGAGGGCATCCGTTCCATCGTCGCGCTGCTGGATAATAATGACACCATGGCCAAACTGCGGACGGCCCGCAGCCGGGAGGAGGTTGTCGCATTACTATGAACAGACATCTGACCCCAGGCTGCAAAACGGCCATTTTAATCAACGGCATTCCGGCGTCGGGGAAGAGCACCATTACCCGTTTGCTGGCGGAGACCTTTAGCCTGCCGGTATTGACGATCGACGGCATCAAAGAGCCGTTTATGGCGCGCCTGGCCCCTGTCGACCGGCCGATGAATCGCCAGCTGGGCTGCGCGGCGTATGAGGTGATCTGGTCGATTGTCGGCGCATCGCCTGCCAGCATGGTCTGGTTGATCGACGCCTGGTTCGGCTTTCAGCCGCGGGAGACCTTGCAGAGACTGCTACAGCAGGCGGGCGTGGAGCAGGTGATTGAGGTCTGGAACCATATCTCTCCGGAGCTGGCCGTCGCGCGCTATGCCTCGCGGCTGGCGACGCGGCCGCCGGGCCACCCTGGAGAAGAGTATTTGCCGGAGCTGGCCCAGCTGGCCGGGCGGGCGCAGCCCATGTCGTTAGGACCTGTACTGACGATAGACCAGCGGCACCCGCTGCAAATCGAACCGGTTATTGAGTGGCTTGAAGGCACGATCGCCGGACAGCACAGCGGTTTTACAGATTACGCTTACTCGTCCTAGGGCATACCCGCCAGGCGCAGCAGCGCGGTCACCACGGCGGCGGCGATAATCACGCCGATCAGCGGGACCTTGCGCCAGGCGAGGAACACAGCGAAAGCAACGCCCAGAACGCGCGCCATACCGGCGAAATGTGCGCCCTCATAGAAAGTGGTGGCCAGGGCGACGGAAAAAAGCAGCACCGTCGCCGCATCGGAAAGCAGCGCCTGCGAGCGCTCGGAAAATGCCAGCCGATTGCCGAGCTTCGCGCCGCCGAGGCGCATCAGATAGGTTCCCAGCGACAGGATGGCGATACCGGCGATAAACAGCGTCATATTGCCCATTATTTTTTCCTCGACAGTAAACCGAACAGCGAAAGCAGCACCGGCAGCCCGGTGGGCACAAACGGTACGGCGGCAAGCGCCAGCGCGGCGCCGCTGGCGGCGCGGATCAGCGTAGTGCGGTTTTTAAAGGCCGGGATCACCAGCGCCAGCAGGATCGCCGGGAAGACCGCATCAAGCCCGATGGTTTCCGGCGCTGGCAGCAGTTTGCCGACGGCCGCGCCGGTTAGCGTACCGAGGGGCCAGATCAGCGCGACGCCAGCGCCGCACAGCCAGTAGGCCGCTTTGCGCTGCGCGGGGGTGGGCTGCGACAAGCCAAAGACCACGCTCTCGTCGTTCATAATGTGGCACCCGATAAAGCTTAAGGCGCGCCGACCAACCAGTTCGCGTACGGTCACCCCGAACGGGATATGACGCGCATTGACTAACAGGCCGGCGGCGGCGGCGGCCAGCGGACTACCGCCGCTGGCGACAATGCCGATAAACATAAATTCAGAGGCGCCCGCCAGCACCGACACCGAAAGCAAGAGCGGCACCCATAAAGGGAAGCCGTAAGCCACCGCCAGCGACCCATAGGACATGCCCACCACCCCGACGGCAAGGCAGACCAAAACAATCGCTTTTATCGTGTCTCCGCTGAGACTGGAGAGAGTTTGTTTCATATCACTTAGCCATATCGAACGAATTTCCATTATAATGAACACATAATGATCGTTTTTCAAGGCGAACGAATTGTTCGATATAAAAAACAAGGGGCGGGTATGACACAGCCAATCAGCGTTATCGCCAAAAGTCTGGTGCGGGAGCGGGCGCGGACCGGGCTTTCGCTGGCGGAAGTCGCGCGTCGGGCGGGTATCGCAAAATCCACGCTATCGCAACTGGAGTCCGGCAACGGCAACCCGAGTCTGGAAACGCTGTGGTCGCTCTGCGTAGCGCTGGATATTCCATTTGCCAGGCTGCTTGAGCCGCAGGTGAACAAAACGCAGGTGATCCGCCGCGGCGAGGGGACCAAAGTGGTGGCAGAGCAGGCGAACTATCAGGCCATTTTGCTGGCCGCCTGTCCGCCCGGCGCGCGTCGGGACATCTATTTGCTGCTCACCCAGCCCGGCGCCGACCGCATTTCGCATCCGCATCCGCCAGGCTCGGTGGAACATATTATCGTCACCCAGGGGCGGGCGCGGGTAGGGCTGACGTCGGCGCCGGAAGAGCTCGGCGAGGGCGACTATATCTGCTACCCGGCGGATCAGGAGCATGTTTTTCAGGCGCTGGAGCCGGATACGCAGGCCCTGCTGATCGCTGAGCAAAACTGACATCGCGTCGGCGGGGGACGCGCGCTCGCTGGACGTCATAGCCATATTGCGGGAAACTAGCTTTCCTATGCGAAAACAGGGATTTTTATGTCGCTGAAAGCCATTGCCAAACAACTTGGGATCTCCGTCACGACCGTCAGCCGGGCGTTGAACGGCTACGACGATGTGTCGCAGGAGACCCGCGCCCGGGTTGAGGCTGAAGCGCAGCGCCGGGGCTATCGCCCCAACACTTTCGCCCGCCGTCTGAAAATGGGCACCATCGATGCCGTTGGTCTCGTCTTTCCTGTCCGCCCCGCGCCGCTCAACAATAACGTTTTTCTCGAGATGGTCGGGGAGATCAGCCATGAGCTGGCGCGCCATGACATTGATTTGTTGCTGATCGCCGATGATGAGCAGGCGGATAAACATGGCTATATGCGCATGGTGCAGGGCCGTCGCGTCGATGCATTAATCGTGGCCCATACTCTGGATGACGATCCGCGGCTGGCGCAGCTGCAGGCCTCCGGCTTTCCGTTTCTGGCGCTCGGCCGTAGCCGCCTGGCGCAGCCCTACGCCTGGTTTGATTTCGATAACTATGCCGGCACCTGCCGCGCCACCCGCCATCTGATTCAACAGGGCCACCAGCGTATCGCTCTGCTGGGCGAGAACAACAATCAGGCGTTTATTTTGCAACGGCGTAACGGCTACCTCGATGCCCTGCGCGAGGCGGGGTTATCCGATGCATGGCTGCGTAGCGTGCCGGCGACGCGCCGCGGCGGCTATCAGGCCACGCTGGAGCTGCTGCGTCTGCCTGAGCCGCCTACCGCGATTATCACCGACTGCAACACCCATGGCGATGGCGCCGCGATGGCGCTCGCCCACCTGGGGCGTTTAACCGGCGACAACCGCGTCGCCCTGGTGGTGTACGACGGGTTGCCGCAGGACAGCATCATTGAGACCGATGTCGCCGCGGTGATCCAGTCCACGCGCCAGGGCGTGGGACGGCAGATTGCTGATATGGTGCGTCGCTTAATCGCCGGGGAGGATCTCGCCACGCTGCAGGTGCTATGGCAGCCGGAATTTTTCCCAGGTGAAACCGCCTGATCTTACCCCTTTTTAACCCGTAATTCTGAAGCCGATCACGGATCCGAAACGTTTTGGTTGGCATCCGAAACGTTTCGGATCAACAGTAAGACATTCCTTGTAATGGAGATGTCTGATGTCTGATTCGCTGATTCACCTGCAAAGCGCCGGTGCCGATGTTGTGATTAAAACCCGCCCTTTCGCCGAAATTGTCTACTGGGGACCGCATTTAAGCCACTTTTCGCCGCAGGATGCCGACAGCCTGACGCGCCCGGTCGCCAACGGCAGACTGGATGTTGATTCGCCAGTGACCTTAATGGCGGAGCTGGGCCATGGTCTGTTTGGCGCGCCGGGCATTGAAGGCCATCGTCAGGGGCTGGATGCCTCTCCGCTGTTCACCACCAGCGAAGTGCGGCACGAGGGCCAGACGCTGACCCTGGTCAGCGAAGATCCGCAGGCCGGCCTGCGCCTGCAGAGCGAGATCGCGTTGGATGCCAGCGGCGTGCTGAGCGTGCGCCATGGCGTGACCAATCTGCGCGCCAGCCCATGGCAGGTGGATCGCCTGGCGGTCACGCTGCCGGTCGCCGAACGCGCTCGCGAGGTGATGGCTTTCCATGGCCGCTGGATCCGCGAGTTTCAGCCTCACCGCCTGACGCTTGAGCACGACAGCTTTGTGCTGGAGAACCGCCGCGGGCGCACCTCTCACGAACATTTCCCGGCCCTGATCACCGGCAGCCGCGCCTTTAGCGAGATGCAGGGTGAAGTCTGGGGCGTGCATCTGGCCTGGAGCGGTAACCATCGCCTGCGGGCGGAGGTGAAAACCGATGGCCGTCGCTATCTGCAGGCCGAGGCGCTCTATCTGCCGGGCGAAATGGCGCTGGCGGAAGGGGAAACCTTGTGGACGCCGTACCTGTATGCCAGCTACTCGGCGAATGGGCTGAACGGCATGAGCCAGCAGTTCCATCGTTATCTGCGCGAACGGATTATTCGTTTCCCGGGCAACAAACCGCGCCCGGTGCATCTCAACACCTGGGAGGGGATCTATTTCGACCACGACCCGGACTACATCATGCGTATGGCCGACGAAGCGGCGGCCCTGGGCGTCGAGCGCTTTATTATCGATGACGGCTGGTTTAAAGGGCGCAACGACGACTGGGCGGCGCTTGGCGACTGGTATCTCGATGAGAAAAAATACCCCTACGGCCTGACGCCGGTTATCGATCACGTGAAGTCTCTGGGTATGGAATTCGGTATCTGGGTGGAGCCGGAAATGATTAACCCGGATTCCGATCTGTACCGGGCGCACCCGGACTGGGTGCTGGCGCTGCCGGGCTATACCCCGCTGACCGGCCGCCATCAGTTTGTCCTGAACCTCAACATTCCCGAAGCGTTTGATTATCTGCTGGAGCGGATGAGCTGGCTGCTGGGCGAGCATGCGGTGGACTACGTGAAGTGGGATATGAACCGCGAGCTGGTGCAGCCTGGGCATCAGGGACGCGCCGCTGCGGACGCGCAAACGCGCCAGTTCTACCGCCTGCTGGATACGCTGGTGGCCCGTTTCCCGCACATTGAATTTGAATCCTGCTCCTCCGGCGGCGGACGGATCGATTATGAAGTCCTCAAACGCAGCCATCGCTTCTGGGCGTCTGACAACAATGACGCCCTTGAGCGCAACACCATCCAGCGCGGCATGAGCTACTTCTTTCCACCCGAGGTAATGGGCGCGCACATTGGCAATCGCCACTGTCATGCCACCTTCCGCCAGCATAGTATCGCCTTTCGCGGCCTGACGGCGCTGTTCGGTCATATGGGCCTTGAGCTGGATCCGGTGAGCGCCGATGAAGAAGAGCGCGCCGGATACCGAAAATATGCAGCCCTGCATAAACAGTGGCGCGACGTGATCCATCACGGCGTGCAGTGGCGAATAGATATGCCGGACGCCACCACCCTTGCCCATGGCGTCGTTAGCCCGGATAAAGCGCAGGCGATCTTCCTCGTTAGCCAGCTGGCGATGCCGGACTACACCCTGATGGCGCCGCTGCGCCTGGCGGGCCTGGAGGCGAGCGCCCGCTATCAGGTGACGCTCCTCGATCATCCGAACATTCAGATCACCGGCGAGGGCGGCCACACCATGCGGAAGCTGCCGGCATGGATGACGACGCCGCAGACGGTGAGCGGTGAGTGGCTGCAGCAGGCGGGGCTGGCGCTACCCATCCTCGACCCGGAAAGCGCCATTCTGATTGGTCTGCAACGCGTGTGATGGTATCGGGCCGCGCTGCGGCCCTTCTTGAGGAAAATATAATGAACCCGACCGTCTGTACCCACAAAAACAACCCCAACTTCTGGATTTTCGGGCTGTTCTTCTTTCTCTACTTCTTCATCATGGCCACCTGCTTTCCGTTTCTGCCGATCTGGCTGTCGGACGTCATCGGCCTGAATAAAACCGAAACCGGCCTCGTTTTCTCCAGCCTGTCGCTGTTCGCCATCTGTTTCCAGCCGATCCTCGGAGTGATCTCTGACAAGCTGGGGCTGAAAAAACACCTGATGTGGATCGTGACCGTTCTGCTGGTGCTGATTGCTCCCTTCTTCCTTTATGTTTTCGCTCCGCTGCTGAAAACCAATATCTGGCTCGGGGCGCTGAGCGGCGGCGCCTATATCGGCTTTGCATTCTCCGCAGGCGCCGGCGCGATGGAGGCCTATATCGAACGGGTAAGCCGCAACAGCGGGTTTGAATACGGCAAGGCGCGCACCTTTGGCTGCCTGGGATGGGCGCTGTGCGCGACTACCGCCGGAATGCTGTTCAGCATTAATCCCGAATGGGTGTTCTGGATGGGGTCAGCCGCCGCGCTGCTGCTGGTGGTGCTGGTGGCCATCGCCAAACCGCAGGCCAGTCAGTCCGCGCAGGTGATGGATTCGCTCGGCGCCAATCGCCCGGCGATCGATTTAAAAACGGCGGTGCGCATGTTCCGCCAGCGTAAGATGTGGATGTTTATTCTGTATGTTATCGGCGTGGCCTGCGTGTATGACGTTTTCGATCAGCAGTTCGCCACCTTCTTCAAATCGTTCTTCGCGACCCCGGAAGCGGGCACCCGCGCCTTTGGTTTCGCCACCACCGCGGGAGAAATATGTAACGCCATCATTATGTTCAGCTCGCCGTGGATTATTAACCGTATCGGAGCGAAGAATACCCTGCTGATCGCCGGGATGGTGATGGCGGCAAGAATGATTGGCTCTTCCTTCGCCACCACCGCCGCGGAAGTCGTAGCGTTGAAAATGCTCCATGCGCTGGAGGTGCCGTTCCTGCTGGTGGGCGCCTTTAAATACATCACCGGCGTGTTTGACGTCCGGCTGTCGGCGACCATTTACCTGGTGGGCTTCCAGTTCGCCAAGCAGGTGGCGGCGATCTTCCTCTCCGCCTTCGCCGGCAATATGTACGATCGGATCGGTTTCCAGGAGACCTATATGATCCTCGGCGGTATTGCTCTGACGGTTACCTTAATCTCCGCGTTTACGTTAGCGGGTAAGGCGAAAACCGAGCCGCTGCGCGATAATGCAATGACCGTTTAATCGACCGGCCTCCCGTCTGGAGGGAGGCCAGTTATTTTTACGCCAGATAAAACACTTCTTTGAGCTCCTCGCTCAGCGGGCTGTTGTCCGGGTTGCTGGGCATCACCTCGCGCATGTATTTCCACCAACGCTGGCATACCTCCGTGCTGGCGACCGCTTCCCAGCGGGCTTCCGATTCAATCTCCACCGTCGCGAACAGGAGATGGCGTTCTTTATCGAGATAGATGGCGTAGTGGTGCGCGCCGTGCGCTTTCAGCACTGCTTCCAGCTCCGGCCAGATGGGGTTATGGCGGCGCTGGTACTCCTCGTGCGCGTCGGGGTTCACCTGCATGACGAAGGCTTTACGGATCATAAGGCCTCCAGATAGAGCTCGCGAACCTCATCGCGGCTGGCGGGGCGCGGGTTACACGGCGCGCATGGGTCGGCCAGCGCTTTATCCAGCCAGCCTTCGATATCGGCTTTGCTGACGCCAAGCTGGCTAAAACCCTGGGGGATCCCTACGCGTTTGCTCAGCGTGCGGATGGCATTGATGGCCTCCATGCTGGCAGCTTCATCGCTCATGCCGCGAGTATCGACGCCCATCGCCTGCGCCACGCGGGCAAAGCGCGCCACCGCGTTCGGGCGGTTAAAGTTTTCGATGATCGGCAGCAGGATGGCGTTGCATACCCCGTGCGGCAGATTATGGGTGGCGCCAGGCTGATGGGCCAGGGCATGTACCAGCCCGAGACCGGCGCTGTTGAACGCCATGCCCGCCAGATACTGGCCAAAGGCCATCTGCTCGCGGGCCTGCAGATCGTGCCCATCGTCTACCGCTTTCGGCAGCCACAGGTTAATCAGACGAATGGCCTCGAGGGCGTTGGCGTCGGTCAGCGGATGGGCGCCAACGGAGACAAAGGCCTCGATGGCGTGGGTCAGGGCATCCATGCCGGTGGCGGCGGTAACGGCTGGCGGAATGTCGAGCATCACGCTGGCGTCGTCGACGGCGATATCCGGGATCAGGTTCGGGTCGATAATCACCTCTTTCACCTGCCGCTCGCTATCGATAATTACCGCGTTGCTGGTCATCTCCGCCGCCGTGCCGGCGGTGGTATTGATGGCCACCAGCGGCACGCCAGCGTTTTTCACTTTGCCGACGCCGGAGTAGGCGGTGGAGGGGCCTGGGTTGGCGGTGAGGATTTTTATCGCTTTGGCGGTATCAATCGGGCTACCGCCGCCGAAGGCGATCAGGTAATCGCAGCGGGCCGCCTGGTAAGCCGCATAGCCTTGCTGCACCAGCGCTTCGGTGGGGTTGGGGAATACCTCGTCAAATAGCTGATAAGCCATCTGCTGTTCATCCAGCGCGGCGAACAGGCTGTCCAGCAGGCCCAGCTTCACCAGCTGACCGTCGGTGACGATCAGCGCCTTGCCCCACTGTTTGCCCGCTACCAGCTTGACCATATCACCGATCGCGCCTGCGCCGTGGAGGCTGATTTTAGGTAGTGCCAACATAAAACTCATGATAATTCTCCTTAATGTTGATTTTGGGAAATCCGTTTCCCCTCACCCCGACCTTCTCCCGCAGGGAGGGGGCCAGGGTGAGGGGGAAATTAACATCGTCTTCGCTGCATCATCCGCCGGGTAATAATCGGCAGGGAGATCACCACGATCAGCATGGCGCCGATGATCACCGACATCACGATGCCGGGGACGTTCAGCAGGCTAAGGCCGAAGGTCACCAGCCCCATCAGAAAGGCGGCGATGATCACCCCGGGCATGCTGCCGGAGCCGCCGAGAATATTGACGCCGCCGAGCACCGCCATGGTGACAACCGCCAGCTCCCAGCCCATCGCCAGGGTGGGGCGGGTACTGCCGAGCCGTGAGGTCAGCAGGACTGCCGCCAGCCCGGCCATCAGCCCAACCAGCGCGAACAGCACCAGGTTATGACGCTTAACGTTGATCCCAGAGAACCAGGCGCCGGTCGGGTTATTGCCGATGGCGTAGGTCCGGCGACCAAAGTTGGTTTTATGCAGCAGAAAGGTGAAGGCGGCCGCGAGGAGGATAAACAGCGCAAACTCAAAAGAGAGCGCCCCCCACACGTACCCCTGGCCGAACCAGGCAAAGCTCTCCGGATAGTGATTGAGTGCCTGATCGCCCAGCAGGATATAGGTGATGCCGCGATACAGGCTCATGGTGCCGATGGTGATCACAATGGACGACAGGTTAAAGCGGGTCACCAGCAAGCCGTTGAACAGGCCGCACAGCAGACCTACGCCCAGGCCGATGACCACCAGCAGCGGAGTGTCCATCCCCGCTGCCGCGCAGAAGCCCATCACCGTTGAGCTGAGCGCCATCGTCGAGGCTACCGACAGATCGATTTCCCGGGCGATAATCAGCATCGCCATCGGCAGGACGACGATCGCCTTCTCGGTAAAGGTAAAGGTGGCGTCCGACAGGTTCCAGATATTGAGGAAGTACGGGGAAGCCACGGCGTTGCCGATAAATACCGCCAGGGTGACCGCCAGTAAAAACCCTTCCCAGCACAGCAGGCGGCGCAGCGGCGACGGCGCGGCCGGGGCGTTTTTCATCTCTTCAGATACCATCATTTTGCTCATGATTTCACCGCCTGTTTCTGTCGGGCTAACGCCGCGTTGCGCAGGATTAACCGCCCGTGACCGCGATTGCCGCGCTCGTTGAGCAGCACCGCCATGACGATCACCGCCCCGGAAATCGCCATCTGCCAGAAGGGCGAGATGCCGATCACCGGCAGGGCGTTATTGATAACCCCGAGGAACAGCGCGCCGCACAGGCAGCCCAGCAACCGTCCGCTTCCGCCCATGGTGCTGATACCGCCGATCACGCAGGCGGCGACCACCTGGAGTTCAAAACCGTTGGCGACGTCGACATAGGCGACGGCGAAGCGCGAGATCCACAGATAGCCGCAGAAGCCGGCCAGCGCGCCGGAGAGACAGAAGCTGACGAACTGCATTTTTCCGGCGTTAATGCCGGTGTAGTATGCCGCCGTCGCGTTGCCGCCCGCGGTGTATAAGGCCCGGCCGGTGCGGCTGTAGCGCAGGAAATAACCCACCAGCAGCAGCGCGGCGATGGCGCACCAGCTCAGTAGCGGCAGCCCCAGGAGGGGGCTGCGCGGCAGACTGAGAAAATCAGCGCTCATCTGATGTGAGTTAACCCAGCCGCCGTCAGTCAGCAGGAAGATAATGCCGCGATAAATGCTCATGGTGCCCAGGGTCACCACAATGGCGGGAATGCCGAGGCGCCAGACCAGCAGGCCGTTAATTACTCCCATCAGCAGGCCCAGCAGAGTCGCCAGCGCCAGCAGCGCCACCACCGGAATACCCGGATAGTGGGCGTTAATCAGGGCGACGATCATCCCGGTCAGCGCCAGGTTGGCGGCCATCGACAGATCAATGCCTTTGGTGAGCAACACCATCATCTGCCCGAGGGCGAGGATGATAAGGATGGCGGTATCGTTAAACATCTCCACCAGATTGCCCGGTGAAACGAACGACGGCGCCCGGCTGCCGATGGCGCCGATCATCAAAATGATGACCAAAGCCAGCAGCGCTTCGCGATGTTTCAGCCATGCGTGTCCCATCATGCCGCCTCCTGGCCGATGCCGCTGGCGGCGCTAACGATGGTTTCCGCTGTCGCTTCCCCGGCCTGGTATTCGGCGACCATCAGCCCTTCGTGCATTACGATAATCCGGTCGGCCATGCCCATCACTTCCGGCAGCTCTGACGACACCATAATCACCGCCAGCCCCTGGCTGACCAGCTCGGACATAAACTGATGCACGGCGGCCTTTGAGCCGATATCGATGCCTTTGGTCGGCTCATCGAGAATGATCACCTCGGGCTGGGTCGCCAGCCATTTGCCAATCACCACTTTCTGCTGGTTGCCGCCGGAGAGGGTCTCCACCGGCTGCCGCCAGCTGAAGGCTTTAACCTGCAGGCGCGAGGCGTACTCGTCGGCCAGCCGCCATTCCCGGGCGTCGTTCAGGATGCCGTTAGGGTTGAGCTTGCTGAGCTGCGGTAAACTGATGTTCTGGGCGATAGGCAGGGCGATGATCGCTCCCTGTTTCTGCCGCTCTTCCGGCACGCAGACGATGCCCGCGCGGATGGCGTCGGCGGGCTGGTGAAAGCGCATGGTTCTGCCGTTCAGGCGGATCTCGCCGGAGGAGGGGCGCGAGACACCGGAGAGCGCCTGCATCAGCTCGGTGCGTCCGGCGCCCACCAGGCCGTAAAAGCCGAGAATTTCTCCCTTGCGCAGGCGGAAGCTGATATGGGCAAACTCGGTAGGATGACAGAGATCGGTCACCTCCAGCACCGTTTCTCCGGGGGTGCAGTCGACTTTCGGGTAGGTTTGGCTGATCGCCCGGCCCACCATCATCGACACCATCCGCTCTTCGGTGATGTCGCTTATCGCCCCGGAGCTGACGTACACCCCATCGCGCAGGATGGTGTAATAATCGGCCAGCTCGAAGATTTCATCGAACTTATGCGAGATAAATAGGATCGCTTTGCCGTCCTGCTTCAGACGCTCAACGATGTGATAAAACTCCAGGATTTCATGCTGGGAAAGCGCGGCGGTCGGCTCATCGAGGATCACCACCTGGGCGTCGAAAGCCAGCGCCCGGGCAATCGCCACCATGTGACGCTGGGCGATGCTGAGGGTTTTCAGCGTGGCTCGCGGGTCGATCTGGACTTCCAGACGGGTGAGGATCTCGTTGGCTCTGCGGTGCATCGCCGGCCAGTCGAGCGTTTTCAGCAGTCCCTTATACAGATACTGGCCGACGAAAATGTTTTCGCTGACCGAGAGTTCGTCAAACAGCACGGTTTCCTGGTGAATGGCGGTGATCCCTACCTTATGCGCCGACTCCGGCGTTGGCAGATGAATGGGGATCGCTTTATAGAGGATCTCGCCCTCTTCGGGCTGATAAATACCGGTCATCACTTTGACCAGCGTGGATTTCCCCGCGCCGTTTTCGCCGATTAAGGCGGTCACTTTGCCGGGCCAGAGATCAAGCTGCACGTTCTCAAGGGCGCGCACACCGGGAAAAATCTTGGTGATCCCCTTCAGCGACAGCAGTGGCGTTGATGCTGACATGATAGTTCTCCACAAAAATCACCCCTCACCCTAACCCTCCCCCACAGGGGCGAGGGAACGGTCCGGCGTCCGCTGGCCGCATCGCGCAGAGGGCCAGCCGTTCCCCCTCTCCCTCCGGGAAAGGGCCGGGGTGAGGGAACAAGGATTAGAAAATTTTCGAGAACTTATCGATGTTGTTCGCATCGTAGACAAACGGCTTGGCCATCGCGCCATTCCCCTCGGCGTCCAGCTTCACTTTGCCCAGCTTGCCCATACTGGCTTCGGTTTTGGTCGCCGTGCCTTTGACTAAATCGTCGGCCAGATAGGTGGCGGCGTAACCCAGGTCAATCGGGTTCCAGATGGCGAAGCTTTTGCTGGCGCCGGACTTGATCGCGCCGGCCATTTCCGACGGCAGCCCCAGCCCGGTGACATACACTTTGCCGATTTTGCCCTGGTCCTTCACCGCCTGCGCGGCGGCAACAATCCCCACCGACGACGGCGAGACAATGACTTTCAGGTCCGGATATGATTTCAGCAGACCCACCGCTTCGCGGTAGCTTTTATCCGACAGATCGTCACCGTAGGCGACGGTGACCAGCTGCACCGACGGATACTGCGGTAGCACCTTTTTCATCTCCTCAATCCAGATGTTCTGGTTCGTGGAGGTTGGGGTGGCGCTTAACACGGCCACCTCGCCTTTCTCAACGTTCAGCGCCTGCAGCGCATCGGCGGCAAGCTTGACGTTGGTTTCGCCAATTAAGGCGTTATTTGAGGGGTTAAGATGGATCTGACGGCCTGCCGGCGCCACGCCGGAGTCCCATGAGACCACCTTGATGCCGCGCTGCATCGCTTTTTTCAGCACCGGCACCACCGCGTCCGGATCGTTGGCGGAAATGGCGATCGCATCCACCCCCTGGGCGATCAACCCGTTCAGCACGTCGATCTGCGCCTCGGCGGTGGTAGTGGTCGGGCCGGTGTAGATCACTTTGACATCACCTAACTCCTTGGCTGCCTGTTGGGCGCCAACGTTGGCGGCTTCGAAGAAGCCATTTCCCAGCGATTTCGCCACAAGGGCGATTTTAACTTCGGCTAAGGCGGAACCGGACAACGCCAGGGCGGCAACGGTGAGGATCAAGCTTGTCTTTGTTTTCATTGCTTTTACTCCACATGAGTTAGTTTTGTAGGGTTTGCAGGTGATATTTCGCCCCGTCTCGGTGAGCGGGGCGCGATGTTGTTATGGATAAAGATCTAAAGCGGACTGCAGCGGCTGCACGTTGAAGCGTTTGCCAAGGGCGATAAGCTCGTCGCGGGTGATGGTCTGCTTCATCCCGCCCATCGACAAGACTTTCACCAGCACTTCGGCGGACTTCTCGGCGGTATCGATCAGGCCGAAGGTCTCATCCAGCGTGGGGCCGCTGCCGAAGACGCCGTGGAACGGCCACAGCACCAGCGAGTGTTTTTGCATGGTTTCGGCGGTCGCCTGGCCGATTTCATCGGTGCCCGGCACCATCCACGGCAGAATGCCGACGCCATCCGGGAAGACCACCAGACATTCGGTGCTACCTTCCCACAGCTTACGGGTGAAAAGATCGCTGTGGTTCTCCAGAACATAGGTCAGGGCGATCAGGTTGGTGGCATGGCAGTGCATGATCACCCGGTCTTTGCCGCCGGTCAGTTTGATGCGCTCGCTGTGCGACAGGAAGTGTGCCGGCAGCTCGGAGGTCGGGACGGCATCCTCCGTCAGGCCCCACAGGATATGGTATCCCGCGCCGTCGCTGTCGACCTTCACCACGCCGAGGTTAGCGGCCGGGTCGAGCTGGACGTTACGGAAGAATTTGCCGGAGCCGGTGACGATAAACGGCTGGTTGGCCAGGGTTGGCATCGGCTGGCTGAGGGCGATATAGCGCGGTTTGGCGTGGAAATCCGCCGCGTAAGGTTCGATATCCGCTTCATCCAGACGCAGCGTCAGGTTGCCGCCGTTGCGTTCGTCCCAGCCTTTCAGCCAGGCGTCGGAGGTGGCTTTGATCATGCCCTGGACGAACCAGGCGTCGATAATGGTCTGCATAGTCTTGTCTTTCCTGTTGATTCGGTGCGGGGTTGACCCCCTCACCCAAAATATGTGCGTGCCCCCGGATTGCGCCGTAAACGGCTTATCCGGGCTACCGGTTCGTAGCCCGGGTAAGGCGTCAGCCGCGACCCGGGGAAGCCCGTGCATTACCCGCGCTGGCTCAGAACCGCATTCTCATAAGCCCGTACGCTGTCCAGCCACTGGCTGCCCGCCGGCGTGTCGTGACGCTGACAGTACATCTCCCAGATGGCCTGCCACGGCAGCGATTTTTGCTCTTCGAGCAGCGCCAGGCGGGCGGTGTAATCGCCGTCGTTCTCCAGCTGGCGCAGCTGGGCGGTCGGTTCCAGCAGGGCGCGCAGCAGCGCTTTTTTCATATTGCGGGTGCCAATCACCCAGGCCGCGATGCGGTTGATGGAGGCATCGAAGAAGTCGAGGCCGATGTGCACGCGGTCAAACAGGTTATGGCGAATGATTTCGCTGGCGATGGCCTGGGTTTCATCATCCAGCAGCACCACGTGGTCGCTGTCCCAGCGCACCGGGCGGCTGACGTGCAGCAGCAGGCGTGGGATGTAGAGCATGGCGGCGGAGATCTTGTCGGAAATCACTTCCGTCGGATGGAAGTGGCCGGCATCGAGGCACAGCGCCGTCTGACGGCTGGTGGCGTAACCCATATAGAACTCGTTGGAGCCGACGGTGTAGCTTTCGGCGCCGATGCCGAACAGCTTGCTCTCCACGGCGTCGATATGGTGCGCCGGGTCGAGCTTCTCGCTGATCACCTCATCAAGGGCGTTCAGCAGCCGCTGGCGCGGGGCGAAGCGGTCAACGGTTATATCCTTCATGCCGTCCGGCACCCAGATATTCATCACCGACGGCGTGCCCAGCTGTTCGCCAAAATAAGCGGATACGCGGCGGCTGGCTTTGCAGTGGTCGATCCAGAACTGGCGGATCTCATCGTTGGCGTGCGACAGGGTAAAGCCGTCGGCGCTCAGCGGATGCGAGAAGCAGGAGGGGTTGAAATCCAGCCCCAGTTTGTTGGCTTTCGCCCACGTAACCCAGTTTTTAAAGTGCTCCGGCTTAATCTCATTGCGCGCTACCGGCGCGTCGGATTCCAGGTAAATAGCGTGCAGATTGAGACGTTTTGGCCCCGGGATCAGGCTCAGCGCCTGCTCAAGGTCGGCGCGGAGTTCTTCTGCATTGCGCGCTTTGCCCGGGTAGTTGCCGGTCGCCTGGATACCGCCGGTCAGGCTTCCCGCCGGGTTTTCGAAACCGGCGACGTCGTCACCCTGCCAGCAGTGCATGGAGACGGGCAGACGGTCCAGCTGGCGCAGGGCCTCCTCGACATCCACGCCGACGGCGGCGTAGCGCTGCTTAGCAATTTCCCAGGCTTGTTCAAGTTGAGTGGTCATGCGCAAAGCTCCTTGGTCTGTTGTGGCTGAAACTGCGCCACGAAACGGGCAATTTCACTATCAGGATTGGGGGTAAAAGTGGTGAGCGCCGCGTTGCCGCGCACTACCTGACGAAACTCATCGACATTGGCCAGCTCGTCGAGGGTCATTAACTGGATGCCGATATTGCCGAGGGTGGAGGCCTCTATCGGGCCGGCCACGACGGCGATCCCGCAGGCGTCAGCGCACAGCTGGTTGAGCAGCGTGTTCTGACAGCCGCCGCCGACGATATGCAGCTGGCTGAAGGGGTGGCCGCGCAGCGCCGCCAGCTCGTTAAGCACCCGGGCGTAGAGCAGCGCCAGGCTGTCGAAAATGCAGCGCGCCAGTTCGGCATCGCTTTCAGGAACCGGCTGCCCGGCGTCGCGACAGGCGGCCTGGATCTCGGCGCTCATACTGGCCGGGTTGATAAAGCGGTCATCGTTGCAGTCAATTATGAAGCGGCACGCCGGTAGCGCGGCGGTGCGGGCGATCAGCCCCTGCAGGTCGCTGACGTTTTGCTCTTTTAGCACCCGCTGCAGCAGCCACAGGCCCATGATATTTTTCAGCACCCGATAGCGGCCTTCGGCTCCGCCTTCGTTGGTGATATTGGCCTGCAGCGCCGCGTCGCAGGTGTACGGCGTCAGGCTTTCAAACCCCATCAGCGACCAGGTGCCGGAGGAGAGATAGGCGGCATGGCGGTCGGCCAGCGGGGAGGCGATCACCGCGCTGGCGGTGTCGTGGCTGGCGACAGCGACTACCGGAATTCGGTTACCCTGCGGGCAGATCCAGTGGCCTATCACATTGCCGGGGTGGGTCGGCTTTCCGAACCACGCCAACGGCGCGCCGGTCCAGTTCAGCAGCGTCTCATCCCAGCTATCGCTGTTAATATTGACCAGCTGGGTGGTGGTGGCGTTGGTATATTCCCAGTTCAGATTGCCGGTCAGGCGGAAGCTGAAATAGTCGGGGATCAGCAGGGCATGGGCAGCCTGACTGACCAGCTCCGGCTGCTGCTCCACCAGAGCGCGCAGCTGATAAAGCGTGTTAAACGGCAAAAACTGAATGCCGCTGCGGCGATAGATTTCCGCCCGGCCCAGCTGCGCTTCAGCGTGACGCAGCAGGCCCTGGGTGCGGTCGTCACGGTAGGAAATCGGCAGCCCGACGCGCTGACCCTGCTTATCCAGCAGGACATAATCTACCCCCCAGGTATCGATGCCGATACTGTCTATCAGAATGCCCTGCTCACACACTTTCTCCAGCCCGCGGCGGATCTCGCCTTCCAGGCTATCTACATCCCAGCAGTCGAAGCCGTCTACTTTCTGCAGACTATTGGTGAAGCGATGAATTTCGCGCAGCGTCAGGGCGCGCGGCCCGGGCTGATAGCTGGCGAGCATCACCCGCCCGCTGGAGGCGCCTAAATCGACAGCGACACAATGACGAATACTCATGAAACGATCCTTCTTAAAATCATTGTCCGCAGTCTAAAAAAGGCCGTTTACTGACACCTTCTCGCTACGGACAGCCAAAACTGGCCGCTGGCAAGAAAGCAAAGGTGACCGTGAGGGACATCACAGTTTGCGGTTTTAGGGGATGGCGAGGGGGATGTGATGGCCTCCGCAGTTCCGCATCTTTCCGGCTGATTCTTGAAAAAGCGGCAGGATTTACGAATTTCGCGGTCAAAAATTGAAGGCCGGATAGCCAACCCTTCATTACTATCAGCCGGTGACTGATAATTTTTCTCATTACGAGGGTGGCATCATGACCATATTGCACAGTACGGATTTCTTTAAGGCCGGGATCTCGACGGTGGCTATTGAACCCCGCCTCCCTCAGTCGGCCTTTCCGGAACATCACCATGATTTCCATGAAATAGTTATCGTGGAGCAGGGATCGGGTATTCACGTCTTCAATGGCCAGCCCTACACCATTGGCGGCGGTTCGGTCTGTTTTATCCGCGATCACGACCGCCATCTTTACGAGCACACGGATAATCTGTGTCTGACCAATGTGCTCTATCGCGCGCCGGATGCGTTTCGCTTTCTCGCCGGGGTCAGTCAACTACTGCCCCAGGAACAGGAAGGAAACTACCCCTCGCACTGGCGGGTGAATCAAACCGTCCTGCAACAGGTGCGGCATATCGTGGCGCAGATCGAGGCCGTGGGGAGCGATACGGATACTCATGCCGTCGCCAGCCGTGAGATCCTGTTTATGCAGCTGCTGGTGCTGTTACGTAAAAGCAGCCTTGCGGAAGAGGCCACCAACAACGATGCGCGGCTGAATCAGCTGTTGGCCTGGCTCGAAGACCATTTTGCGCAGGAGATCTGCTGGGAGGAGGTGGCGGCGCAGTTTTCGCTGTCGCTGCGTACGCTGCACCGCCAGCTGAAGCAGCAGACCGGTCTGACGCCACAGCGCTATCTTAATCGGGTGCGCCTGATGAAAGCCCGCCACCTGCTGCGCCACAGCGATGAAAGCGTGACTGATATCGCTTATCGCTGCGGCTTCGGCGACAGTAACCACTTTTCGACGCTTTTTCGCCGGGAGTTCGACTGGTCGCCGCGCGATATCCGCCAGGGGCGCGACGCCATTCTTCAGTAACGCGAGAAGAGTCAACGTATTGCAGACTAAAAACGCGAATAATGCGCCGTTATCCGCGTTTGGAGTGTGAGCCGTGGCCGGTCTGATTTTACGTAAAGAGGAGTTTTTCCCTTCCGCCACACAGGCAGTGGCGGTGGCAGACCGCTACCCGCAAAATGTCTTTGCCGAACATACCCATGAGTTCTGCGAGCTGGTTCTGGTGTGGCGAGGCAACGGGCTGCACGTCCTTAACGATCGCCCCTGGCGCATTACCCGCGGCGATCTGTTCTACATTCGCGCCGAAGATAAACACTCCTATGCTTCCGTTAACGATCTGGTTCTGCAGAACATCATCTATTGCCCGGAGCGGCTGCAGCTCAATTTTGACTGGGCCGGGGCGATCCCTGGCCTCTTCGGTACGCCGTGGAAGCCCCACTGGCGCATGGGCAGCACAGGTATGGCGCAGGCGCGCCAGGTGATTAGCCAGCTTGAGCATGAGTGCGCCCGGCGCGACGCGCAGGGAAATGCGATGGCCGAACTGCTTTTTGCCCAGCTGGCGCTGACGTTGCAGCGCCATCGCTACGCGACGGATGATCCCGCGGCGACGCAGCGCGAAGCGCTGCTGGACAAACTGCTGGCCGCGCTGGCGGCCAGCCTTAGCCGCCCCTTTGTTCTGGAGCGTTTCTGCGAGCAGGAGGGCGGCAGCGAGCGGGCGCTTCGCCAGCAGTTTCGCCAGCAAACCGGGATGACCATCAATCACTATTTACGCCAGCTGCGGATCTGCCATGCGCAGTATCTGCTGCAGCATACCGAGCGCTTAATCGGCGATATCGCCATGCAGTGCGGCTTTGAGGACAGTAACTACTTTTCGGTGGTTTTTAGCCGGGAAATCGGCATGTCGCCGGGGCAGTGGCGGCAGCGCAGTCGCGCCGCCGCCTGAAGAGCGTCGTTGTCAGGCAGATGATCCGGTGATTAACTGGCCATTCCCAGACCGACGATATTGGCGGCGATGATGATCACCACGCAGCCGAGGCTCAGGACGCTCACCGGACGACGGCCGGCGTTGTTCCACTCCTTCAGCACCAGACCCACCACACCGCCGCACAGCACGTAGAAACTCATGTGCAGCATCCAGCTCATATAATCATACTGCGCCGGAATGCTGGCGTGGCCCCAGGCATAGAAGAAGAACTGGAGATACCACATCAGACCGCCGAGGGCGGAGAGCAGAAGGTTGCTGATGATAAGCGGTTTGGCCAGCGAGAAATCGGCTTTGACTGACAGGTTCTTCACTTTCGCCAGACGAATAAAGCAGAAGCCAAGGTTAACCAGCGCCCCGCCGCCCATAATCACCACGTAGCTTGGCAGCGCTGCGTACAGCGGGTCGACGCCGAGCGCCGCGGCGGCATCATGCATCGGTTTGGCGGCGTTCATCGCGAACGACATCCCTGCGGAGAAGATACCGCACATTACCGCCAGCAGAAGCCCTTTCTTCAGATTGAACTCTTCGGCTTTGATGCCCATTTTGCGCTCTTTCAGCTGGCCTGCGCGGGTGACGATGCCGACGCCAATCACCGCCACCAGCACGCCGAGCAGCGTCATTTGACCGCCCTGGGTGTGCATCAGCACTGCAAACTGACCGTTAATAATCGGCGTCATCAGCGTGCCGACAATCAGCGTGATGCCAATGGCGATGCCAATCCCCATCGACATGCCAAGATAGCGCATGGTCAGGCCATAGTTGATATTACCAATGCCCCACATGGCGCCGAACAGAAAGACCGGCAGCAGCGTGGAGGCGCTAAAAGAGCGGTAGTAGGCCCAGAAGTCGGGTAACAGCGTGGCGCTGATGGCCCAGGGCAGAATCAGCCAGGAGACGATCCCCCCGACCGACCACATGGTTTCCCACGACCAGTGTTTTACTTTCTTGAACGGGGCATAGAAACAGGCGGCACTGGCGGCCCCTATCAAATGCCAAAAAATACCCATCGTAATCGCGTGGTTCATTGATTTTATCCTCATCTTTTTTTATCGGAGACGGCGGCTTCCGATGGGATGAGTGTAAAAATTGGCCGCTTTGGCCGCCTTCAGGACGTTGCCACAGGATGGCGAACCCTGGCAACCATGGGCTTAATTAGTTGTTCTACATCACAAAACGACGGGTATTTCTTCTGGTTATATCCATATGAAAAATACGGCATTGATAAGCATTTTCAATACCATTTAATTAACTATAATGGACAAACTGCTTACGCGGCGTTAACACTTGAGCCGCTCGACAATAATGGAGATGATTATGAGCTATACCCTGCCATCCCTGCCTTACGCTTACGATGCTCTGGAACCGCACTTCGACAAGCAGACGATGGAGATCCATCACACTAAACACCACCAGACCTACGTGAACAATGCCAACGCCGCGCTGGAAAGCCTGCCGGAGTTCGCTAACCTGTCCGCTGAAGAGCTGATTACCAAGCTGGATCAGCTGCCGGCTGACAAAAAAACCGTACTGCGTAACAACGCAGGCGGCCACGCGAACCACAGCCTGTTCTGGAAAGGCCTGAAAACCGGTACCACCCTGCAGGGCGACCTGAAAGCGGCTATCGAGCGCGATTTCGGTTCCGTGGAGAACTTCAAAGCGGAATTCGAAAAAGCCGCTGCTACCCGTTTCGGCTCCGGCTGGGCGTGGCTGGTCCTGAAAGGTGACAAACTGGCCGTTGTCTCCACCGCCAACCAGGATTCCCCGCTGATGGGCGAAGCCATTTCCGGCGCTTCCGGCTTCCCGATTATCGGCCTGGACGTCTGGGAACACGCTTACTACCTGAAATTCCAGAACCGCCGCCCGGACTACATCAAAGCCTTCTGGGACGTAGTGAACTGGGACGAAGCTGCAGCGCGTTTTGCCGCCAAAAAATAAGGTTGCATTGCGCTAAAAGAGAAGCGAGTCTGATGACTCGCTTTTTTTATATCTGTAGCAAGGAGAGCAGCCATGCATTATCCGGTGAATGTCTTTGTCGGCAAAATCAGGGACTACGTGGGCAGTCGCCCCAGCGCGATCGACAAAATCCAGGTCGACGGAGAATTGCAGCTCGGCGATCTCGGTCTCGATGGGGACCAGCAGGCGGAGAAGAAAATCCACGGCGGGCCGGACCGCGCGCTGTGTCATTATCCGCGCGAACACTATGCCGACTGGATCCGTGACTTCCCCCAGCAGGCCGAGCGGTTCTGCGCGCCGGCGTTCGGCGAAAACCTCTCCACCACCGGGCTTACCGAGCAAAACGTTTATATCGGCGATATCTTTCGCTGGGGCGAGGCGCTGATCCAGGTCACCCAGCCGCGATCGCCGTGCTTCAAGCTCAACTTTCATTTTGCGATCAATGATATGGCGCAGCTGATGCAAAACAGCGGAAAAACCGGCTGGCTGTACCGGGTGATTGCCGGAGGGCAAGTTTCCAGCGATGCGCCGCTCGAGCTGGTTTCCCGGCTGAGTGATGTCAGCGTTCATGAGGCCGGGGCGATTGCCTGGCAGATGCCGTTTGATGATGATCAGTACCACCGCTTACTGTCGGCAGCGGGCCTGTCTGTTAGCTGGAGCCGAACGATGCAGAAACGGCGTTTAAGCGGCAAGATAGAGGATAGTTCGCGGAGATTATGGGGGAAATAATCCCCCATATTAAGTATTCCCGGGGATGCTCCCGGCGCAGCGCCGCACAGCGCAGGCCGGGTCGGCGTCAGGTTCGTTTATACAGCGGCAGCCAGATTGTTAAACGCAGACCACCCAGCGGGCTGTCGTCGGCCTTCACCCAGCCGCGGTGCTGCTGAATAGCGGTTTCGACAATCGCCAGCCCCAGGCCGGTGCCGCCGGACTCGCGGTCGCGCGCCTCGTCGGTCCGGTAGAATGGCCGGAAAATCTGTTCGCGATCCTCCGGGCTGACTCCCGGGCCGTCGTCATCGACGTTAACCGTAATCCCGTCTTTATCCACCGAGAAGCTGACGGAAATTTTCGTATGCGAGTAGCGCAGGGCGTTGCGCACGATATTCTCCAGCGCGCTTTCCAGCGCATTGGGGTTACCGTACAGCGGCCATGGGCCCGGCGGATACTCAACGGTGAAAGATTTCCCCATCTGCTCGGCTTCAAACGCCGCATTGTCCAACACTTCGTTCCATAGCTGATTGGCTTTCACCGTCTCGCTGACCAGGGCGTTTTTCGCCTGATTGCGCGACATCACCAGCAGGTCGTTGATCATGCTGTCCAGCCGGTGCGCTTCGGTTTCGATACGCTCCAGCTCCTTGCTCTCTCCGCTGCGGCGGCGCAGCAGAGCGGTGCCCAGCTGCAGGCGCGTAAGCGGCGTGCGCAGCTCGTGCGAGATATCGGACAGTAGCCGCTGCTGGCTGGTCATCATCCGCTCCAGGGCCGTCACCATCTGGTTAAAACTGGCGCCAGCGGCTAAAAACTCCTGCGGCCCGGCTTCCAGCTCCGGATGCTGGCGCAGGTTGCCCTGGGCGACTTCATCGGCGGCATTTTTCAGCTTACGCGCCGGTTTCGCCAGGCTCCACGCCAGCCACAGCAGCAGCGGGGCGCTGACCAGCATCGTGACGATCAGCAGCAGCAGCGGCCGGTCAAACAGCAGGTTGATAAAGTCGGATTGTGAGGTGCTGGCGGGACGAATCAGATAGAGCTGATAGTTATCCTCCCCGTCCCGGACGGAAAACGGGCCCACCATTTCCAGGCGGCCATAGCGTTTTTTCTGCGGATGATCGGCGTTATCGGCCTGGCCGATAAAGTTACGAATGATCTGCATCTCGTTGCGTTCTGCGCCGATCACGCGGCCTTCGCTGGTCACCAGCAGCAGGCGTTGTCCCGGAGGCGCCCATTTATCGATGGCGCGAAACAAACGACGCCACCACATCAGGTCGTTTGGCGGATCGTTGGCCAGCTCGGCCTCGACGTGCTGCTCGATCATGATGCCCTGACGCTGCTCGCTTTCCAGCAGCTCGGTCATCTGCCGGGAATCCAGTTTGGGCAACATCAGCACCAGCATCAACACCAGCGCCAGCGTGAGCCAGAAGATGGCGAAGATGCGTGCAGTCAAACTTCCAATCATGAAGCGGAAACCATCAGATACCCGCGGCCACGCAGCGTTTTAAACCACGGATGGCCATCTTTGCGCTCCGGCAGCTTACGCCGCAGGTTGGAAATATGCATATCGATGGCGCGGTCGAACGGCGTCAGGCGCTTGCCTAACACTTCCTGGCTTAAATGCTCACGGGAGACTACCTGACCGAGATGCTGCGCTAACAGATAGAGCAGGGTGAACTCGGTGCCGGTGAGCTCCAGCGTCTGGCCATCGAAATTGGCTTCCTGACGGCCCGGATTGAGGCTTAAGGCATCCACTTCCAGGGTTGGTGAGCCGGCTTCGGTCGTCTGCTGCTGCTCGCTCCAGTGGGAACGGCGCAGAATCGCGCGTATACGGGCCACCAGCTCGCGATCGTTGAATGGCTTAGGCAAATAGTCATCCGCGCCCAGCTCGAGGCCGAGAACGCGATCCAGCTCGCTTCCGCGCGCTGTTAGCATGATAACCGGAGTCTGGTGTGTCTGACGCAGCTCTTTCAGCGTATCGATACCGTTTTTCTTCGGCATCATCACGTCGAGCAGCAATAAATCAACGCTGTCGTCCAGAAGGGCCAGCGCCTGTTCCCCATCATGGGCCACCAGCACGTTAAAACCTTCCATATCGAGCAGCTCTTTTAACAGGGAGGTGAGCTCCCGGTCATCATCAACTAACAGGATTTTATTCATTGTTTAAATACCTCCGAGGCAGAAATTACGTCATCAAGGCCCGCTAATCCATGACTTTACGTTGTTTTACACCCCCTGACGCATGTTTGCAGCCTGAATCGTAGACTGTCTCTCGTTGAATCGCGACACAAACGTTTTGGGAGTATGTGATGCGCAATGTTATCGCTGCCGTCATGGCCTCAACGCTGGCGCTAAGTGCATATAGCCAGGCCGCTGAAGTCGTTACCAGCGTTAACTGGCTCCCCGGAGACGAAGGGGGACAGCGCGGTAGCCAAAGCCATATGTTTGACGGCATAAGTTTAACCGAGCAGCAACGTCAGCAGTTACGGGATCTTATGCAACGGGCACGCCACGACAGGCTCCCCGTTAATGTTAGCGAAATGGAGACAATGCATCGCCTTGTCACCGCAGAAAATTTTGATGAAAACGCTGTGCGCGCTCAGGCAGAAAAGATGGCGCAGGAACAGGTTGCCCGCCAGGTCGAGATGGCTAAGGTTCGCAACCAGATGTACCACCTGCTTACGCCAGAGCAGCAAGCGGTTTTAAATGCTAAGCACCAGCAGCGTATGGATCAGTTGCGTGAGGTTGCAAGGATGCAGAAAGGCTCAGCGATGATGCTTTCGAGTAGTAGCAACACCCTGCAACCCCAGTAACAAACCCTGTTTTCCTTGCCATAGACACCATCCCTGTCTTCCCCCACATGATGTGGGGGTTTTTTTTGCCCTTTTTACGGTAAATCAACTCCTTCGCCTATCCCGTGAGCGTCACAAGTTCGGGTTATACTAAGCGCATTGCAGGAGAAGGAGCCTATATGAATCAATCTTATGGCCGGTTGGTGAGCCGCGCCGCTATTGCAGCGACGGCTATGGCCTCTGCGTTACTTTTGATCAAAATTTTTGCGTGGTGGTATACCGGTTCTGTCAGTATTCTGGCTGCGCTGGTGGATTCGCTGGTGGACATTGCCGCCTCGCTGACCAACCTGCTGGTGGTTCGCTATTCGCTACAGCCTGCTGATGAAGAACATACCTTTGGTCATGGCAAAGCGGAGTCGCTGGCGGCGCTGGCGCAAAGCATGTTTATCTCCGGCTCGGCGCTGTTCCTGTTTCTCACCGGCATTCAGCACCTGGTGCGTCCGGAGCCGCTGCAGGCCGCCGGCGTCGGGGTCGTCGTCACATTGATCGCCCTCGTTAGTACGCTGGCGCTGGTGACTTTCCAGCGCTGGGTGGTGCGAAAAACCCAGAGCCAGGCGGTGCGGGCGGATATGCTTCATTATCAGTCTGATGTTATGATGAACGGCGCCATTCTGGTGGCGCTGGGCCTCTCCTGGTACGGCTGGCATCGCGCCGACGCGTTGTTTGCCCTGGGGATTGGCATCTATATTTTATATAGCGCGCTGCGGATGGGCTATGAGGCGGTTCAGTCACTACTCGACCGCGCCTTGCCTGACGAGGAGCGTCAGGACATTATCACCATCGTGACCGCATGGCCCGGCATCCGCGGGGCGCACGATCTACGAACGCGGCAGTCAGGGCCGACCCGCTTTATTCAGATTCATTTGGAAATGGAAGATAACCTCCCGCTGGTGCAAGCCCACGTGATTGCAGACCAGGTGGAGCAGGCGATTCTGCGCCGTTTCCCGGGGTCCGATGTCATTATCCATCAGGATCCCAGCTCTGTGGTGCCAGCGGCGCAGCAGGGCTTTTTTGAGCGTTAGGTTATAGTCTGTAAACTCGATGTAAAAATGTGGGGCAGATCGGCATTTTTTGTATAAATTACCGCCGTTTGGTCTGACCTGAATCAATTCAGCTTGAGGCGTTTGATATACTATTGTCATTAGCGTCGTGCACTCCTGGTGAGGGAGCGCTTCAGGCAACAGAATTATTTTTTGCTTCCTAAGTTCAGAGGTAGTCATGATTAAGAAAATCGGTGTGTTGACAAGTGGCGGTGATGCGCCGGGCATGAACGCAGCAATTCGTGGCGTTGTGCGCGCGGCATTAACGGAAGGTCTGGAAGTTTTTGGAATCTATGACGGTTACCTCGGATTGTATGAAGACCGTATGGTTCAGCTCGACCGTTACAGCGTTTCCGACATGATCAACCGCGGCGGTACCTTCCTGGGCTCCGCTCGCTTCCCGGAATTCCGCGAAGAACACATCCGCGCTGTGGCTATCGAAAACATGAAGAAGCGCGGCCTGGACGCGCTGGTGGTTATCGGCGGTGACGGTTCCTATATGGGGGCGATGCGCCTGACCGAGATGGGCTTCCCATGCATCGGCCTGCCGGGCACCATCGACAACGATATCAAAGGCACTGACTACACCATCGGCTTCTTTACTGCCCTGAGCACCGTGGTGGAAGCGATTGACCGTTTGCGCGACACCTCCTCTTCGCACCAGCGTATCTCCGTGGTGGAAGTGATGGGCCGTTACTGTGGCGACCTGACCCTGGCGGCGGCGATTGCCGGCGGCTGTGAGTTCATCATGGTGCCTGAAGTGGAATATACCCGTGACGATCTGGTGGCAGAAATCAAAGCCGGTATCGCGAAAGGGAAAAAACACGCTATCGTGGCCATCACCGAGCACATGTGCGACGTTGACGAGCTGGCAAGCTACATCGAGAAAGAGACTGGCCGTGAAACTCGCGCCACCGTCCTCGGCCACATTCAGCGCGGCGGTTCCCCGGTTCCTTACGACCGCATCCTGGCTTCCCGCATGGGCGCCTATGCGATTGAGCTGCTGCTGCAGGGCCATGGCGGCCGTTGCGTCGGCATCCAGAACGAGAAGCTGGTGCACCACGACATCATCGATGCCATCGAGAACATGAAGCGTCCGTTCAAGAACGACTGGCTGGATTGCGCGAAGAAACTGTACTAAGTTACGCGCCGGATAAACAAAAGGCCTTCTCATGGAGAAGGCCTTTTTTATGGCGGAAGGTTTATTCGATATCCAGCGGGTCTTCCGACAGGATCATCCCGGTGTTATCGGCATACAGATGGTCGCCGGAGAAGAAAGTCACCCCGCCGAAATTGACGCGCACGTCGCTTTCGCCGATGCCTTCGCCAGCCGCGCCGACCGGAATAGCCGCCAGCGCCTGAATACCAATGTCCAGTTCCTCAAGGTCGTCAACCTGGCGCACCGCGCCATAGACCACCAACCCTTCCCATTCATTCTGGACGGCCAGACGCGCCAGGTCTGCGTCAATTAACGCGCGTCGTACTGAGCCGCCGCCGTCGATCAGGAGAATATGACCACGGCCATTCTGCTCGAGCAGATCGTAGAGCAACCCGTTATCCTCGAAACATTTAACCGTAATGATCTGTCCACCAAACGACGACCGTCCTCCAAAGTTAGAGAACAGCGGTTCCACGACGTTGACATCTTCCTGGTAGATGTCACAAAGCTCGGAAGTATCGTATTTCATAGGCTTAACGTTCAGTTGCTGCGAGAGTTTTTAGTATATCCCGCGAATCGCATTGTTGGCAAAATCATCAATTGTTAATTGATATTTGTCAGTTAAGCCATCAGCTTACTGGCAATAATTCCGATAACAAACAGCAGGTTGGTTAGTAAAGCCCCTTTGACCGTCTTTTCGAGCATTGGCCGCATCGCCAGCGGATCGGATTCGCGCAGGACGTAGCGCGCCTGTTTCACCAGCAGCGGCGTGGCGAGAATAAACAGCCAGCCCCAGGCTGAATGCAGCGCCAGCAGGTTAAACAGCGCCAGACACAGCAGGGCGCCGAGCAGCAGGCAGGCATGATAGCGGCGGGCATTGACCGGGCCCAGGCGCACGGCGAGGGTGTTCTTCCCGTTCTGCCGGTCGCTGTCGATATCGCGCAGATTATTGATGTTCAGCACGGCGGTCGCCAGCAGACCGCAGGCTGTCGCCGGCAGAAAAATGGCCGCTTCCACATTATGGGCTTGCAGATACCAGCTGCCGAGGACGCTCAGCCAGCCGAAGAAAACGAGTACTGAGATATCACCCAGACCAATATATCCATACGGACGGGTGCCCACCGTGTAGGTGATGGCGGCCACGATAGACAGGCCTCCCAGGGCGAGGAAGCCGATGAAATCGCCGACGCTCTGCCAGGCGGCGCACAGCAGCGCCAGACCAAACAGGCAGATGAGTACGACGGTGACGATCAGGGCGCGCTTCATCTGCTGGGGGGTAATCACCCCTTTCTGCATCCCGCGCAGCGGCCCGATGCGATCCGGTTTATCGCTCCCCTTAAC
Source organism: Klebsiella sp. 10 (assembly GCF_018223925.1). Classification (NCBI taxonomy): domain Bacteria; kingdom Pseudomonadati; phylum Pseudomonadota; class Gammaproteobacteria; order Enterobacterales; family Enterobacteriaceae; genus Klebsiella; species Klebsiella sp. 10. The sequence continues at coordinate 37,197 of NZ_JAGRRB010000013.1, read as the reverse complement.
CGCGTCGCCGTAGTCATTGGCGAGGTTGGAAAGAATTTGCAGCAAGCCGGCAGTGATCAGCGCCAGCAGGGCAACCCAGGGATCAAAATGGCCCTGCTCCCAGGCAAGGACGGTGCCAACAATAATCGCGGCAAATGCCAGCGGTAACGTTTTAGGACGCAGGCTTTCCAGCCACGCCTGTGAACGGCTGATATCAGTCATAGTTATTTTAGCCAATAAAAATGGGGGCGATAGCCCCCATCAACAGTGATGAAAATGCATTGCACCGGATTATAGGATAAAACGGCTCAGATCTTCATCTGCCACCAGAACATCCAGGTGTTTACTCACATATTCGGCATCGATAGTGACGGTCTGGCCGTTCATCTCGCTGGCATCATAGGAGATATCTTCCACCAGGCGCTCCAGCACGGTGTGCAGGCGACGCGCACCGATGTTCTCGGTGGTTTCGTTTACCTGCCATGCGGCCTGGGCGATGCGCTTGATGCCGTCTTCGGTGAATTCGATGTTCACCCCTTCGGTCGCCATCAGCGCCTTGTACTGCACGGTGATGGAGGCATTCGGCTCGGTCAGGATGCGCTCGAAGTCGTGGGTGGTCAGCGCCTTCAGCTCAACGCGGATCGGCAGACGCCCCTGCAGTTCCGGGATCAGATCGGATGGGCTGGCCACCTGGAATGCGCCGGAGGCGATAAACAGGATGTGGTCGGTCTTGACCATCCCATGTTTGGTGGAGACGGTGCAGCCTTCCACCAGCGGCAGCAGGTCGCGCTGTACGCCTTCGCGGGAGACGTCCGGGCCGGAGGTGTTGCCGCCGCGCTTACAGATTTTGTCAATTTCGTCGATAAAGACGATACCGTGCTGCTCTACAGCGTCGATGGCTTCCTGCTTCAGCTCTTCCGGATTGACTAGTTTGGCCGCTTCTTCTTCAATCAGCAGCTTCATCGCGTCTTTGATTTTCAGCTTACGCGGTTTCTGCTTCTGGCCGCCGAGGTTCTGGAACATAGACTGCAGCTGGCTGGTCATCTCTTCCATGCCCGGAGGGGACATGATTTCAACGCCCATCGGCGCCGCAGCGAGATCGATTTCAATCTCTTTATCGTCCAGCTGGCCTTCACGCAGTTTTTTACGGAACGCCTGGCGCGCTGCAGACGGTTCCTGCGACGGCTCAGTCTGGCCCCAGTTGTTCTTCGCCGGTGGGATCAGCACGTCAAGCACGCGCTCTTCCGCCAGCTCTTCCGCGCGGTAACGGTTCTTATCGATGGACTGCATGCGAACCATTTTGATCGCCGCATCGGTCAAATCGCGGATGATGGAGTCCACTTCTTTACCGACATAGCCCACTTCGGTGAACTTCGTCGCTTCAACTTTGATAAACGGCGCGTTAGCCAGTTTTGCCAGACGACGGGCGATTTCGGTTTTACCGACGCCGGTTGGGCCGATCATTAGAATGTTTTTCGGCGTGACTTCATGACGCAGCTCTTCGTTAAGCTGCATCCGACGCCAGCGGTTACGCAGGGCGATAGCAACAGAACGCTTGGCGGCGTCCTGACCGATAATGTGTTTGTCCAGTTCGCTGACAATTTCGCGTGGGGTCATTTCAGACATGGGAGATCCTTACGCTTTAGAAGGTAATTCTTCGATGGTGTGGAAATGGTTGGTGTAGATGCAGATATCACCTGCAATATCCAACGCTTTCTCGGCGATGTCGCGCGCGCCCATATCGGTATTTTCCAACAGCGCGCGGGCCGCGGCCTGGGCGTAAGGACCGCCGGAGCCGATAGCAATCAAATCGTTTTCCGGCTGTACCACGTCACCGTTACCGGTGATGATAAGCGACGCGTTTTCGTCCGCGACGGCCAGCAGCGCTTCCAGTTTGCGCAACATCCGGTCAGTTCGCCAGTCTTTGGCCAGCTCAACGGCGGCCTTCACCAGATGGCCCTGGTGCATTTCCAGTTTACGTTCAAACAGTTCGAACAGCGTGAAGGCGTCGGCGGTGCCGCCAGCGAAACCGGCAATCACTTTGTCGTTGTACAGACGACGCACTTTCTTCACATTGCCCTTCATCACGGTGTTGCCCAGCGTGGCCTGGCCATCACCGGCAATAACAACATGGCCGTTACGGCGAACACTTACAATTGTAGTCACGAGCAGACCCCTTGGTTGCAAAAGCGGAACAGGGGCCCCGCGCTGTCCGCGGGGCCGAATGCAATTATAGATGGGGGGGATTTTGAGGGTTTCAACCCCTGGCGGCGAGACGAATGCAGTTCGCGTGTCCAGCCATCTTCAGGCGGGTGATCATCTCGTTGGCGCTTTCTTTGCCTTTCAACGGGCCAATAACCACGCGGTTCCAGCCGTTGTTAGTGGTAATGTGCGAAGCAAACCCTTCGAAAGCCAGCTGAGCGCGGACGGTTTCGGCCTGCTCGGCGCCTTTAAAAGAGCCGCACTGGATCATCCAGCTACGATCGTCTTTCTTCTCGGCGGTGGTTTTCGGCGCTTCTTCCACCCGAGTTACCGGCGCCGCGGCCTGGGTACGCGGCTGCGTGGTATTGGTATGCGCTGGCGTCTGCAGCAGATCCTGGTACGGCTGCTGGTTTGACACGGTCTGCTTCGGCTGTTGCTGCTGAACCGGCTTCGGCTGCTGAACGCGCGGCGGCTGCTGTTGGACGGTCTGCGCCTGAGTCTGCGCCCACTGTTGCTGCTGCGCCTGCTGCTGTTGCTGCGCTAAACGCTGACGCTGAAGCGTCTGCTGGCGCTGCGCCGGCGTTTGTTCGTTCCACGGCACTTCGGTCAGCTGGGTCGGCTGCTGGCGCATATCGGCCTGCATCTGGGCGAGCAGCTGGCGCTGCTCGTCGGTCAGCTGTTCCGGTTTCATGACTTCGCCACCGGCGGTCGGTTCGGTCGGCGCGCGGACGCCAGGCTGGCGGCTTTCCAGCTCTTTAATATAGCGCCAGCGCTCTTCCGGTTTGGGCGGCAAGCCGTTGCCGGCGGCCTGGCGATTTTGCATCGCTTCCGCTTCTTCTTTCTTATGATGCGTAATGAAATAGAGGCCACCGATAAAGGCCACCAGCACAGCCGCCGCGATCGCCACCATCGCCGGTGAAATCGCCGGAAGGCTGCTTTGCTTATTCCTTGAGCTTCGGGTCGTGCTCTTTTTGCGCCGCGAAGAAGCCGGTTGGCTGCGGCGTACATAATCTCGTTGTGCCACTATCGTTTCGCTGTCTTATATTCGTTCGTCAGCCCGCCATGTTACTTAAGCGGCGGGCCTTTGACCAGAAGAGCAGGCCCGAAAGCCTGATGGTTATCGTCTGATTTTTTGCGTACTGCCGCGAACAATCAGTTCGCAATCGAGCAGACGCGAGCCGCTGTTCACGTTATGCCCCTGCATTTGCTCCAGTAATAGCAGCATTCCTTCACGGCCGATATCAAACCGTGGCTGTGAAACCGTGGTCAACGGCGGATCGCAAAATTCAGACAACGCGATGTTATCGAAGCCGACAATTGACAGGTCGTCCGGCACTTTCAGACCGCGACGTTTTGCCAGCGATAAGGCGCCCAGCGCCATCACATCGCTATGGCAAAAGACCGCCGTGGGCGGCACCGGCTGCGCCAGCAGCTGCTCCAGCGCATTGGCGCCGGCTTCGAAGGTAAAGTTGCCGCGAGCAATATAGTGCGGATCGACGGTGATACCGCTGCGGCGCAGCGCCTGCACATAACCCTGCAGGCGATAATGGCACAACGGCATATCTTCCGGGCCGGCGATACAGCCGATACGCTGATGTCCCAGCTCGTGGAGATAATTTACCGCGTTAAAGGCCGCCGTCAGGTTATCGATATGGACGGTGGGCAGCTCCAGCTCCGGCGCAAACTCATTCGACATGACCATTGGCGGCAAATTGCGCTGCTCTTCCACGCTGGCGTCAAACGGCAGGCGCGAGCTGAGCAGCACCATGCCGTCGATCTGCTTGGTGATGATAAGGTCGATAAAGGTTTTTTCTTTCTGATTCTGGTGGGCGCAATCGCCGATTAACACCAGATAGCCGTGCTCGGCGGCAGTGACTTCAATACCGCGGATCACTTCACTAAAGAAGGGATCGCAGATATCCGGGACGATCACGAGGATCGTCCGCGATTCGTTGCGCTTCATATTGCGTCCGAGCGACTGCGGTAAATAGCCGACTTCCAGCGCCGCCTGCTCGACCCGGTTACGGGTGGCTTGCGACACCTTATCAGGGTTCATCAACGCTCGGGACACGGTTGCCGTGGAAACGTTTGCCTTGAGGGCGACGTCTTTCATGGTGGCGGCAACCACTTGTTTTTTGGGCTTCACCTGGTTTCTCCTCGCTGAATGGCGCTGGCATTTCCCTTGGGCGCTAACTGCTGCATCATTTTTATCAGATAGTCGCGGCAGTGAGTTACAGAATTTTCATGAAAAACGTGATGCTTGTTAAATTTTTCGATCCGGCTCGCAAGAGAAGGCTTATCCTTCAATCGGATCGACATCCAGCACCCACTTCACTTTTCTCGCCTCCGGAAGCGTATTGATCAGCGCCAGCGTACCGCTAACGATATGTTGCAGACGCACCCGCGAAGGATGCTGCAGCAATATTTGCCAGCGCCAGCGGCCGCCGCGCTTTGGCGCCAGCGCCGGAACCGGACCGAGCACCCATAGCTTTTCGTCGGCCAGCGGGCTGGCCTGCAGCAGATTGCGCAGCTGTTGTAAAAACAGCGGCGCCTGCTGGTTGTTATGGTCTTCCGCACGAATCAGCACATGGCTGGTCCACGGCGGCAGCTGCATCGTCTGCCGCTCTGCCAGCGCCTGTTCGGCAAAGGCGTCGTAGCCTTTATACAGCAGGGTCTGCAGTAGAGGGTGTTCCGGATGGTGGGTTTGAAGAATGACCTCGCCCTGTTTTCCTGCCCGGCCCGCTCGTCCGGAGACCTGGGTATAAAGCTGAGCGAAACGCTCTGCGGAGCGGAAATCAGCGGAAAACAGCGCCCCGTCGACATCCAGTAGGGAGACGAGAGTGACGTCCGGGAAGTGGTGCCCTTTGGCCAGCATTTGGGTGCCAATCAGAATACGCGCCCCGCCGCGATGGACGGCGGCGAGATGCTCCTCCAGCGCTCCTTTGCGGCTGGTGGTATCGCGGTCGATACGCGAGATAGGCACCTCAGGGAACAGCGGCGCCAGGGCCTGCTCCAGCTGCTCGGTGCCGATCCCTACCGGCACCAGATGCGTGGAGCCGCAGGAAGGACACTGGCGCGGGATCGGGCGCTGGCTGTCGCAATGGTGGCAGCGCAGATGGTGCTGCGCCTGGTGCAACGTATAGTAACTGTCGCAGCGCGGGCATTCCGCTATCCAGCCGCAATCGTGGCACAGCAGCGCTGGCGCAAAGCCGCGGCGGTTAAGAAACAGGATCACCTGGTTATCCGCTTGCAGGTGCTGGCGCATACGGCTAATCAGCGCGGGAGACAGGCCCGCCTGCAGCGGTTGCCCTTTGAGATCGAGCACGTGCTGCTGGGCCGGGCGCGCATTGCCCGCGCGTTTGCTTAAGGTTAACTGGCGGTATTTACCCTGGCGGACGTTATGCAGAGTCTCCAGCGCCGGCGTCGCCGAGCCGAGAATTATCGGGATCTGCTCGCTGTGGGCGCGCCATACCGCCAGGTCGCGGGCATGGTAGCGCCAGCCTTCCTGCTGCTTGTAGGAGCTGTCATGCTCTTCGTCGATGACGATGACGCCGAGATCTTTAAATGGGGTAAACAGCGAGGAGCGGGTGCCGATCACAATGGCCGCTTCGCCATTTTTCGCCTTCAGCCAGGCCGAGAGACGTTCGCTGTCATTGAGCCCGGAGTGCAGCACTTCCACCGGCGCGTTAAAGCGCTGGCGAAATCGGGCGATGGTTTGCGGCGTCAGGCCGATCTCCGGCACCATCACCAGCGCCTGGCGCCCCTGCGCCAGCACATTCTCCAGCACGCTCAAATAGACTTCCGTTTTCCCGGAGCCGGTAATACCCGCCAGCAGCCAGGCGGAGAAACGATCGGCGGCGCTGTGGATCGCCCCGACGGCGGTGGCCTGCTCGGTATTCAGGCGCAGGCGTTCGCCGGCAACCGAATACGCGCTGCGCCAGTCGGTGAGGGCGGGCGCTTCGCAGGCCAGTTCCGCCAGCCCTTTGCCGCGCAGCGCCTGCAGCGCCGCTTCATTGAATTCCAGTTCGCCAACCTGATGACGCCAGATTTTGCCCTGGCGCAGCGCCGCCAGCGCCTGCTGCTGCTTCCGGGAGCGTTTCAGACCGTTAAGGTCGACAACCTGCCCCTGCTCGGTGGCGAACCAGTACCACAGCGGCGTGGCGCTGGCGGGTTTGCCCTGGCGCAGCATAACGGGTAATGCATGGAACAGCACATCGCCGATCGGGTGATGGTAATACTCAGCCGCCCACATCAGCAGTCGCCAGACAGTCGTGGAGAAGACCGGCTCGTCGTCCAGCGCTTCGGCGACCGGTTTTAGCTCATCCAGCGGCAGTTCGCTGCGCTCGCTCACCGCCGCGACAATGCCGATCCGCTCCTGTTTGCCGAACGGCACCCGCACCCGACAGCCCGCTTTGACCGCCATGCCTTCAGGCAGCAGGTAGTCAAAAGTGCGCGGTAGCGGAACGGGTAGGGCAACGTGGGCGACGGACATGTCATCTTCCTGACTTGAAATCTGGCGGGATAGTATACACATTACGATAAGGCGGCGCGGATCAGTTTGCATATGCTGGTCAAATTCTGTATGATTCGCCGCCTTTGATGCGCTTTATATCGCATTGAAGATTGACCATTACCGCGTGCTTCACGCTGTCAGCAGCGTAGAAGGCGACGGGAAATTACTAATATCGCGTGGTGTCTGGCGTTAGGGCTGGAAGAGCGACGCGGCCTTAACTGAGGTTCTCCCATGAAAAAAGGTATTCACCCAAATTACGACGAAATTACTGCTACCTGTTCTTGCGGTAATGTCATGAAAATCCGCTCCACCGTTGGTCACGACCTGAACCTCGACGTGTGCGGCAAATGCCACCCGTTCTTCACCGGCAAACAGCGTGATGTTGCTACCGGTGGCCGTGTTGACCGCTTCAACAAGCGCTTCAGCATCCCGGGCAGCAAGTAAGTTGCCAGAAGAAGCCGCCTCAGGGCGGCTTTTTTGTCTCTCCCGCCTGCCTGGGCGGGAAAGAAAAAAGGGCGGAAGATTATTCCGCCCTTTTTATCGTCTCAGTATTCCCACGTATCCGGGTCGATTCCCAGTTCACGCATAATCGCTTTCGCCGCTTCCGGGATCTCATCGCTGCGCTCTTTACGCAGGTCTTCATCGTTAGGCAACGGTTGTCCGGTAAAGGCATGCAGAAACGCTTCGCACAGCAGCTCGCTGTTGGTCGCGTGACGCAGGTTATTCACCTGACGACGCGTGCGTTCATCGGTGAGGATTTTTAACACCTTCAGAGGAATGGAAACCGTAATTTTCTTTACTTGTTCACTCTTCTTACCGTGCTCAGCGTATGGGCTGATATATTCGCCGCTCCATTCAGCCATGAGATACCTTAATCCTCTGTTTATTAGTGAAGGGCCAGAATATTCCGCCCGGGCTATAATTGCGCGTAGTTTACCGTATGCGCGGGCTTTCTGACATGAGATAAGCCGCCGACGACGTGCGCTAATGCATATAATTTTAACGGCTATTTGCACTTTGCTCAATCTATACGCAAAGAAGTTTAGATGTCCAGATGTATTGACGTCTATTGTGACAATGATTACTCTGGAGCCTGACTTTTCACCGATTCAGCCCAGGAACTTCCCAACATGACGCGTAAACAGGCCACCATCGCAGTGCGTAGCGGTTTAAATGACGACGAGCAGTACGGTTGCGTTGTCCCGCCGATTCACCTCTCCAGTACCTATAACTTCACCGGCTTTAATGAACCGCGCGCCCACGACTACTCCCGTCGTGGCAATCCGACGCGCGATGTGGTGCAGCGCGCCTTAGCGGAGCTGGAGGGCGGCGCCGGCGCGGTGCTGACCAATACCGGAATGTCGGCGATCCTGCTGGTGACGACGGTGTTCCTTAAACCGGGCGATCTGCTGGTGGCGCCGCACGACTGCTACGGCGGCAGCTACCGTCTGTTCGACAGCCTGGCGAAGCGCGGCTGCTATCGCGTCCAGTTTGTCGATCAAAGCGATGAGCAGGCGCTGCGGGCGGCGCTGGCGGAAAAACCGAAGCTGGTGTTGGTGGAAAGCCCAAGTAATCCATTGCTGCGGGTGGTGGATATTGCGAAAATCTGTGGTCTGGCGCGTGAGGCCGGGGCAATTAGCGTGGTGGACAACACCTTCCTGAGCCCGGCGTTGCAAAACCCGCTGGCGCTGGGCACCGATCTGGTGCTGCATTCCTGTACCAAATACCTCAATGGTCACTCCGATGTGGTGGCCGGGGTGGTGATTGCCAAAGATCCAACAACTGTCACCGAACTGGCATGGTGGGCGAATAATATTGGCGTCACCGGCAGCGCCTTCGACAGCTATCTGCTGTTGCGCGGGCTGCGGACGCTGTCTCCACGGATGGAAGTGGCGCAGCGAAATGCCCTGGCGATCGTTGAGTATCTGAAAACCCAGCCGCTGGTGAAAAAGCTGTATCATCCATCGCTGCCGGAAAACCAGGGGCATGAAATTGCGGCGCGTCAGCAAAAAGGTTTTGGCGCAATGTTAAGCTTCGAGCTTGACGGTGACGAGCAGACGCTGCGCCGTTTTCTGAGCGGGCTGTCGCTGTTTACACTGGCGGAATCGCTGGGGGGCGTTGAAAGCCTGATTTCCCATGCGGCAACGATGACGCATGCCGGCATGGCGCCTGAAGCGCGTGCCGCCGCCGGAATTTCAGAAACGCTCCTGCGTATATCGACCGGTATTGAAGATGGTGAAGATTTAATTGCCGACCTGGAAAATGGCTTCCGGGCAGCAAACGAGGAATAAAGATGAGTGTGATTGCGCAGGCAGGGGCGAAGGGTCGTCAGCTGCACAAATTTGGTGGGAGTAGTTTAGCGGATGCGAAATGTTACCTGCGCGTCGCGGGGATCATGAAGGAGTATTCGCAGGCGGGGGATATGATGGTCGTCTCCGCCGCTGGCAGCACCACCAACCAGCTGATCAGCTGGCTTAAGCTTAGCCAGAGCGATCGCCTTGCTGCGCATCAGGTTCAGCAGTCGCTTCGCCGCTATCACACCGAGCTGATTGGCGGTCTGCTGGAGCCTGCGGCGGCGGATACGTTGATAGCCGCCTTTATCCACGACCTTGAGCGTCTGGCTGGTCTGCTGGACGGCGGGGTTTCCGAAGCGGTCTATGCGGAAGTAGTCGGCCATGGGGAAGTGTGGTCCGCGCGCCTGATGGCGGCGGTTCTCAATCAGCTGGGTATGGAAGCCGCCTGGCTGGACGCGCGCGCGTTCCTGCGCGCGGAACGCGCCGCGCAGCCGCAGGTGGATGAAGGATTATCCTATCCGCTGCTGCAGCAGCTGATGGCGCAGCATCCTAACAAACGTCTGGTGGTGACCGGCTTTATCTCCCGTAACCAGGCCGGCGAAACCGTCCTGCTGGGCCGTAACGGGTCTGACTACTCTGCCACCCAGATCGGCGCGCTGGCGGGCGCCTCCCGGGTCACTATCTGGAGCGACGTTGCCGGGGTGTACAGCGCGGATCCGCGCAAGGTGAAAGACGCCTGCCTGCTGCCGCTGCTGCGTCTGGACGAAGCCAGCGAGCTGGCGCGCCTGGCCGCGCCGGTGCTCCATGCCCGCACGCTACAGCCGGTTTCCGCCAGTGATATCGATCTGCAGTTACGCTGCAGCTACACGCCGGAACAGGGTTCCACGCGCATTGAGCGCGTGCTGGCCTCCGGTACCGGCGCACGGATTGTCACCAGCCATGACGACGTCTGCCTGGTGGAGTTCCAGGTGCCGGCCGGTCACGATTTCAAACTGGCGCATAAAGAGCTGGACGCTCTGCTCAAACGCGCCCAGCTGCGCCCGTTAGCCGTTGGCGTCCATGCCGACCGTAAGCTGCTGCAGTTCTGCTATACCTCCGAGGTGGCTGACAGCGCGCTGAAATTGCTCGATGAAGCCGGTCTGCCGGGCGAGCTGCGTCTGCGTCAGAAGCTGGCGCTGGTGGCGATGGTGGGCGCGGGAGTCACCCGTAACCCGCTGCACTGCCACCGTTTCTGGCAGCAGCTCAAAGGGCAGCCGGTGGAGTTCACCTGGCAGTCTGAAGAGGGGATCAGCCTGGTGGCGGTGCTACGCGCCGGGCCGACGGAAAGCCTGATCCAGGGGCTGCATCAGTCCTTGTTTCGCGCCGAAAAGCGTATTGGCCTGATGCTGTTCGGCAAAGGGAACATTGGTTCCCGCTGGCTGGAGCTTTTCGCCCGTGAACAAACTACGCTCTCGGCGCGTACCGGTTTCGAGTTTATTCTCGCCGGCGTAGTCGACAGTAAACGCAGCCTGCTGAATTACGACGGGCTGGATGCCAGCCGGGCGCTGGCTTTCTTCAACGATGAAGCGGTGGAGCAGGATGAAGAGTCGCTGTTCCTGTGGATGCGCGCGCACCCGTATGATGATTTAGTGGTGCTGGACGTCACCGCCAGCGAACAGCTGGCCGACCAGTATCTTGATTTTGCCAGCCATGGCTTCCACGTCATTAGCGCCAACAAGCTGGCGGGCGCCAGCAGCAGTGATAAATATCGTCAGATCCACGACGCGTTTGAGAAGACGGGGCGCCACTGGTTGTATAACGCCACCGTGGGCGCCGGCTTGCCGGTGAACCATACGGTGCGCGACCTGATCGACAGCGGCGATACTATTCTCGGCCTGAGCGGTATCTTCTCGGGAACGCTCTCCTGGCTGTTCCTGCAGTTCGATGGCACCGTGCCGTTCACCGACCTGGTGGATCAGGCGTGGCAGCAGGGGCTGACCGAGCCGGATCCGCGCGTCGATCTGTCCGGTAAGGATGTGATGCGTAAGCTGGTGATCCTCGCGCGGGAAGCGGGCTATGACATCGAACCGGATCAGGTGCGTGTGGAATCACTGGTGCCGGCGCACTGTGAAGAGGGGTCGGTCGATCACTTCTTTGAGAATGGCGAAGAGCTGAACGAGCAGATGCTGCAGCGTCTGGAAGCGGCCCGCGAGATGGGGCTGGTGCTCCGCTACGTGGCGCGCTTTGATGCCAACGGCAAAGCACGCGTCGGTGTGGAAGCGGTACGCGAAGAGCACCCGCTGGCGGCACTGCTGCCGTGCGATAACGTGTTTGCCATCGAAAGCCGCTGGTATCGCGATAACCCGCTGGTGATCCGCGGGCCCGGCGCCGGGCGCGATGTGACCGCCGGGGCGATCCAGTCGGATATTAACCGCCTGGCGCAGCTGCTGTAAGCGTCGCGTTATACTCTTGAACCAGTGAGGCCACTATTTGCGTTACGCGCCCTGCGGAATACAGGGCGCTCTGCGCAAACGCGGGTCTGTTTTTCAGCCATATTGTAAACCGTCGGCTGGCCGCAAGGTCTGGTAGAAAGGCGTTCTCTTCTACAGTGCCGGCAAGCCGGCAGACCATTTTCTGATTCTCTTCCTGCGTCCAACGCTGCCATGAATTTTGCCACCAGCCATGATGGGTTTTCCCCTGTAGCTGCCACGGAGCCGGGCTGGCTGGGTTCCTTATCTCTTCTTCCACATACCATAGATCGCCTTGCCGCTGACGAAAAAGCGGCGCCCAGGCAACGATCGCCGCGCCGCGTAAAAAGCATTCATGCGCAATAACGTGCGTTTTCACCTCTGGAAACCGCTGGCTGAGCAGTTTGAAATGACCGTGCGCGGCGATAACCGGGCGCAATATATTGCCGCGGGCATGGCGCTTTTGCATTGCGCTGCCGTACTGGATTTCATCGAACTGACTGCGTTGTAAAAAGCGCATTTCAGTGAGAGAAATACGTTGAATAATATCGTCAGTCTCCTCCCTGTCGGCTTGTCCGCCGCGCCAGTGATAGCGTAATGATTCGCCTACCGCGAAAGGAGTGAAATTAGAGGTAAGATGAATAACATTACCGCGCACGGCATCAAAGCTTAATAAAAAATAGAGCTTTTGCCCGGCGGCATTACCCTGGAATGGCGCTATCAACGGTACGCTGCAAATACGTCGTGGGGCTTCAATTGGGGCGATGTGTGGGAATTTTGGCGTCCAGACCTTTTTACAGTGGCGGCACTGAAGGCGTTGCGTACCCTGCGGATTGCGGCCGTAGCGAATAATATCCCGCTGATAGCATACCGGGCAAAAATAGCCGTAGCGGCGGGCATGATCCGTCAGATAAGCCGCCAGCCAGGGGCAGAATTCCCGTTCGTTAAACAGGGGGGGATAGCTGCCGCAGGCTGCGCAGTAGAGCGCCGGGTAGCCCAGCCGAAAATTCGGGAAATGATACTCAGCCGCAGACGGTAAACCTAAATTGCGGCAGCCAAAAGTTTTACAGGCGTTAATGGTAAAGAGAGTATCCACTGGCAGGTCAATACCAACGATTTTTACAGGTCGTTAATTTTGTCCTGCTCGGGTTGCATACAACTGTGAATGCTCTCACATAAAAAAGTCTTTCAGAACGTAACTTAGCGGTTCTTTATCACTCTGAAAGGAACTCCGATGAAACTAAAAACAATGAGCGCAGCACTTCTGTTGACTTTGCCTTTCTGGGCCTGCGCCAAAGATATCACCATAATTTATACCAACGATCTTCATGCCCATGTCGAACCTTATAAAGTGCCATGGATAGCGGATGGTAAACGAGATATTGGCGGTTGGGCGAATATCACGACGATGGTGAAACAGGAAAAAGCGAAAAATAACGCGACCTGGTTTTTTGATGCCGGAGATTATTTTACCGGGCCTTACATCAGTAGCCTGACTAAGGGCAAAGCGATAATCGATATTATGAATACGATGTCCTACGATGCGGTGACTATCGGTAATCATGAGTTCGATCACGGCTGGGATAATACGTTGCTTCAGCTTAGCCAGGCGACATTCCCGATTGTTCAGGGCAATATTTTTTATCAGAACAGCGATAAATCGTTCTGGGATAAACCCTATACCATTATCGAAAAAGATGGCGTGAAAATTGGCGTGATTGGCCTGCACGGCGTGTTTGCTTTTAATGACACCGTTTCTGCCGCGACGCGAGTGGGTATCGAAGCGCGCGATGAGGTGAAATGGCTACAGCATTATATCGATGAACTTAACGGTAAAGTGGATCTGACCGTGGCCCTGATCCATGAAGGCGTCCCGGCGCGTCAGTCGAGCCAGGGGGGAACCGATGTGCGTCGTGCGCTGGATAAAGATATTCAGACTGCGGGTCAGGTGAAAGGCCTGGACGTTTTAATTACCGGCCATGCTCACGTTGGCACACCGGAGCCCATTAAAGTGGGTAATACGTTGATCCTTTCTACCGATAGCGGCGGCATCGATGTGGGTAAACTGGTGCTGGATTATCAGGAGAAACCGCACCAATTCACGGTGAAGCACTTTGAGCTGAAGACGCTTTATGCCGATGAGTGGAAGCCTGATCCGCAGACAAAACAGGTCATCGACGGCTGGAATAAGCAACTTGATCAACTGGTGCAGCAGGTTGTCACGCGATCACCAGTCGAACTGACCCGCGCTTATGGCGTCTCTTCGCCGCTGGGCAATCTTGCCGCTGATGCATTGCTGCAGGCGGGAGGTAAGGGAACGCAGCTGGCGTTAACCAACTCGGGCGGGATCCGGAATGAAATCCCCGCCGGAGCGGTAAGCATGGGGGCCGTTATCAGCACCTTCCCGTTTCCCAACGAGCTGGTCACCATGGATCTAACCGGGAAGCAGTTGCGTAGCCTGATGGAGCATGGCGCCGGGTTGAGCAACGGCGTGCTGCAGGTCTCCCGGGGACTGGAAATGAAGTATGACAGCAGCAAACCTGTGGGCCAGCGCGTTGTGTTATTCAGGCTAAACGGTAAACCGATTGACGATACGACGGTTTACCATATTGCCACCAACAGCTTCCTTGCAGATGGCGGCGATGGTTTTGTCGCGTTTACCGAGGGGCAGGCGCGTAATACCTCCGGCGGCTATTACGTTTCAAATGCGGTCGTAGACTATTTCAAAGCCGGGCAAAAGATAACGGATGAGCAGCTTAACGGGCAGCGCGTTGTCGATGTGAAGAAATAAGTTTTTAAGGCCGGGCAGTCAGCCCGGCCTTAAGCGATCAGTGGGCCGCAAATACCGCCCTGGCGGCAAACAGGCCGTTGAGGGCCGCCGGGAATCCGGCATAGACTGCCATCTGCATGATCGCTTCCGTAATCTCCTCTTGCGTCAGGCCGACGTTTAATCCCGCGGCAATGTGTACTTTCAGCTGTGGCTCGGCGTTACCCAACGCCGTGAGCGCGGCGATGGTGGCGATTTCCCGGCTGCGTAAATCGAGCCCTGGCCTGGCGTAAATATCGCCGAAGGGGAACTCAATCAGATAGCGGGCGAAATCGGGGGCGATATCCCGCAGGCTGTCGACGACGGCTTCCCCGCCCTTACCATCCACCCGCTGAAGCATTTCCTGACCGATGATGTAACGTTCGCTGGACATCGTTTTTTCCTCTCTGTGATGGTGCGTTAAGAGGAAGGGTAGGGAAGTGTGCCGGACTTGAGTAATACCCTTTTCGTGATACCTTTTCAGTATGACAACTTCGCGATTACATTCCCTGGATATTCGCCTGCTGCGCGCCTTTGCCGTGGTAGCGGAGGAAAATAACATCAGCCGGGCGGCGCAGCGGTTATTTATCTCGCAGCCGCCGCTGACCCGCCATATCCGCCATCTGGAAGCGCAGCTGGGGGTGACGCTGTTTCAGCGCCATAGCAAAGGCCTGATCCTGACCGACGCGGGTAAAGAGGTGCTGGAGATGATTCAACCTCTGCTGGCGCTCCAGGAACGCACGCTGGCGGCATTGAGTGAGCTCGCCGTTCACTCGCCGCAGGCTCTACGTCTGGGCGTGACGACGGCCTTCGAACAGGGCATTTTCGCCGCCGTTGAGGCTGCGCTGAGCGAACATACCCGCGCGTTGCATATCACCCGCCACGCCTCACCGGCGCTGGCTCAGCAGGTACGCAAAGGCAAACTCGATGCGGCGCTGGTCGCGCTGCCGCTCAATACTGAAGGGCTGCACCTGCACCCATTGCCGTATCATGAGCCGCTCATTGCGGCATTACCTGCCTCCTGGCCGGAAGCCGCCAGGCCAGGGCTGACGTTAAGCGCGCTCAATCATCGGCCGCTGTTCTGGTTTAAACGCGAGCGTAATCCTGGTTTCTTTGACTACACGCGCCGCATTTTCGACCGGGCTGGCTATGCCCCGACGTATGTGGAAGAACCGGCCGAGCATGATGTGCTGCTGGCGCGTATTGCGCGCGGGGAAGGCATGATCCTGCTGCCGGCGTCCTTTTCCGCGATTCAGCGTCAGGGGGTGGCGTTCTGCCCGGTGGCTGAGGGCGACGCGATGCCGTTAAGCCTTGGGGTGATTTATGCGCCTCACCAGTCAGAGTCCGTGCAGCAATGGCTTTCTCTGCTGGATGGCATTCTGGCGACTGGCTAGTCTCAGGCTGACTCGCGAGCCACCTTATATTGCCCACCGAGCCGCTTCCTGTGCGTGGCCAGGTGATCGGAAGATGAACTTTTTTCATGTAGGTGACCTATTCCTCACTCTTTACGCAGATTTTTCTATTGACGCCCGCGCGCTTTTCCGTCATTTTTACATCTGGACGTCTAAACGTATAGAAGTTCGCAATATAACAGCCATTACATGCGATTGATGAGGTAAGGTATGAGCTTTTTTCACGCCAATCAGCGGGAAGCCCTGAATCAGAGCCTGGCGGAAGTCCAGGGCCAGATTAATGTGTCTTTTGAATTCTTTCCGCCGCGCACCAGTGAAATGGAGCAAACCCTGTGGAAATCCATCGATCGCCTGAGCAGTCTGAAACCGAAGTTTGTTTCGGTAACCTATGGCGCGAACTCTGGCGAGCGCGATCGCACCCACAGCATCATCAAAGGCATTAAAGAGCGAACCGGTCTGGAAGCAGCGCCGCACCTGACCTGTATCGATGCCAGCCGCGATGAGTTGCGCACTATCGCTCAGGATTACTGGAACAACGGTATCCGCCATATCGTCGCCCTGCGCGGCGACCTGCCGCCGGGCAGCGGTAAACCGGATATGTACGCCGCCGATCTGGTGACGTTGCTGAAAGAGGTAGGCGATTTTGATATCTCTGTCGCCGCGTATCCGGAAGTGCATCCGGAGGCGAAAAGCGCGCAGGCGGATTTACTGAACCTGAAGCGCAAAGTAGAAGCAGGGGCCAACCGCGCGATCACCCAGTTCTTCTTCGATGTGGAAAGCTACCTGCGTTTTCGCGATCGCTGCGTCTCGGCAGGCATCGACGTGGAAATCATTCCCGGTATCCTGCCGGTTTCCAACTTTAAACAGGCGAAAAAGTTTGCGGATATGACCAACGTCCGTATCCCGGTGTGGATGTCAAAAATGTTCGAAGGGCTGGATAACGACGCCGAAACCCGTCAACTGGTGGGGGCGAATATCGCCATGGACATGGTGAAGATCTTAAGCCGGGAAGGGGTCAAGGATTTCCACTTCTACACCCTGAACCGCGCCGAGATGAGCTACGCCATCTGCCATACGCTGGGCGTACGCCCGGCCTGAGTTTTCATTAACGTTTAGTGCGATGGCGAAGCCGGTATTCGCCATCGCTTTTTTTTGCCCAAAACGCTGATACAGGTCAGGGGAGAGCAGAAGATAAAGCGCGTATAGTGCCAGCCTGATAATTGACAGGGATGGGTTATGCAATGGCAAGGAAGAGCGATCCACTGGCGTTTGGCGGTTTGGCGTTATTAACGCTGATCTGGAGCTTTAGCTGGATCGCGATGAAGCAAGTGACGAGCTATATCGGCGCTTTTGACTTCACGGCGCTGCGCTGTATTTTTGGCGCCGTGGTGCTATGGATAGTGATGTTGATCCGCGGTAAAGCGCTCAAGCCGACGCCTTTCGGCTACACCCTGGCGATCGCGTTATTGCAAACCTGCGGCATGGTCGGTCTGGCACAGTGGGCGCTAATGAGCGGTGGCGCCGGTAAAGTGGCGATCCTGAGTTATACCATGCCATTCTGGGTAGTGGTGATGGCCGCGTTATTCTTAGATGAGCGCATGCGGCGATGGCAGTATATCGCCATCGGGGTGGCATGCGTGGGCCTGATACTCGTACTTCAGCCTTGGCAACTCGATTTTACCTCCCTGAAAAGCGCCTTGCTGGCGATCCTCTCTGGCGTGAGCTGGGGGGCAGGTGCGATCGTCGCGAAGCGTATGTATACCCGGTATCCGCAGGTTGATTTGCTGGCGCTAACGACATGGCAGATGCTATATGCCGCCGTAGTAATGAGCGTAGTGGCCTGGCTCGTCCCGCAACGGGCGGTAGACTGGCAGCCCGACGTTTTCTGGGCCCTGGCTTACAGCGCAATCCTTGCAACGGCGCTGGCCTGGAGTCTGTGGCTTTTTGTACTGCGTAATTTACCGGCAAGTATAGCCGGTCTGAGTACGCTGGCCGTACCGGTCTGTGGCGTGCTATTTTCCTGGTGGCTACTACATGAAAATCCAGGAAAGGTGGAAGGTTGTGGCGTTGCGTTGATAGTACTGGCGTTGGCGATGATCAGTATCAAGAGACGAGGGGCATAGCCTGCTCCGGCCTGCAGAGATGCATAAAAAACACCCGGCTGTCGCCGGGTGTTTTGCTCTGGTTTATTCCCATTCCTGCAGGAAGCGCTGACCATACTGGTCGGCCACCAGCAGCGCGGCGTAGACCTGGTCGGAATCAACGCCGCCCGGCATATTGTGAATGGTTTCGCCTTCAGCGCAGGCGGCTTCCGCCACCAGACGCATTTTGGTCGGGATATCACCTTTGATATCCAGCTGCGCCAGGGTGATCGGCAGCCCAACGCTGTGGCACAGCGCGGCGACGGTCTCTATTTCGTCCACCGGCGCATTTTCCAGCACCAGCTGCGTCAGGGTTCCGAACGCCACTTTTTCCCCGTGATAATAGTGATGGGCGTCAGGGATGGCCGTCATGCCGTTATGAATCGCGTGCGCCGCCGCGAGACCACCGCTTTCGAAACCCACGCCGCTCAGATAGGTGTTGGCTTCCACCACCCGCTCCAGCGCCGGGGTGACCACGTGCTGTTCGGCGGCCAGCATCGCTTTTTCACCCTCTTCGAGTAAGGTGTTGTAGCATAGCTCGGCCAGCGCCAGCGCCGCCTGGGTGCACTTCCCGCCCGCCATGGTGGTGGCGCCGCTACGGGAGCAGGCGCGGGCTTCGAACCAGGTAGCCAGCGCATCGCCAATCCCGGCGGCCAGCAGGCGGGCCGGCGCGCCGGCAACGATCTGCGTATCGACAATGACCATGTTGGGGTTGCGCGGCAGCATCAGGTAGCTGTCGAATTCCCCTTCGTCGGTGTATATCACCGACAGCGCGCTGCACGGCGCATCGGTGGAGGCGATGGTGGGGGCGATCGCCACCGGCACATTCATAAAGTGGGCCAGCGCTTTCGCGGTATCCAGGGTTTTGCCACCGCCGATCCCCAGCACGGCGGTGCACTTCGCGTTGCCGGCGATATCGCGTAGGCGGTTGATTTCATTATGCGAACACTCACCGCCAAACGGCGCGATTTCGGCCGCCAGGCCAGCGTCGGCCAGGCTTTTACGCAGCATCTCTTCCGCAAACCCCAGGACGAACTTATCACCGACCACCAGCCAGCGCTCGGCCAGCGGTTTCAGATAGTCGCCGAGGCGCTTGATGGCGCCTGCGCCCTGGATATATTTGCCTGGTGATTGAATAATGCGATCCATTTCGATTCCTCCTCGATGACCGTGACGCCGCCCGCAGGCGGCTCGCGGATCCGGTTACAGATTCAGCGTGCCAAAGGCGTTATTCCAGTCTTGTTCAAACTTCTCTATGGCTGACTCTACCGCAGGGGTGCCGAGCATTTGTTGCGCTACATCTAGTGGAAGGGTGATTGCTTCGCAGCCAGCCAGCAGACAATCCAGCGCCTGGCGTGGCGTTTTGAAGCTTGCCGCCAGAACTTTGCTCTCGGGCGCATGCATTTCCAGCAGGGATTGCAGCTCCTGCACCATGCGGATGCCGTCCCCGCCCTGGGCGTCGACGCGGTTAACGTAAGGCGCGACGTACTTTGCGCCGGCCAGCGCGGCCAGCAGGCCTTGCGAAGCGCTGTAGACGGCGGTGCCAAGGGTCGGGATGCCTTCTTTCTTCAGCAGTTTGATAGCGGCGAGCCCTTCGGCGGTGACCGGGATTTTGACCACAATGCCCGGCACGGCATTGCTCAGACGTTTGGCCTCTTCCACCATGCCCTGCGCGTCGCGGCTCATGGTCTGCGCGAAGAGGGTGCCCTCCGGACCGACGGCTTTTTGCAGGCGCGGCAGCACATCCCAGACCGGGACTTTACCGGCGGCGATAATGCTCGGGTTGGTGGTTACCCCGGCCAGCGGGTAGATGCGGGCCAGGCGTTCCACTTCGGCGACGTTGGCGGTATCCAGATAGAGTTCCATTGTGTTTTCCTCAATGCTTAATTCGGTGCTGTCGTTGAGGTAAGCATACGGCTTTCGTTCGAAGGATAGCCAGATGACAAATTTGCCAAAAACTGGATAAATGTACGCATCGTGATTAAGGATGATTTAGATCACATTTATCGGCGCTGGCTGGGATGGGAGGTAACTATAGCGCGCACAAAAGTCAGGTTTAACACACAAAAATCTAGTTTTTTACCGGGGATGTTTTTTCCGTCAGCTGGCTATGGTACTGGCGGCGGTATTCAGACGGCGAGCGTTCCGTAGTTTTGCGGAACAGGCGGCAGAAGTAGTTGCTGTCGGCGAAGCCGCAGGCGTGGGCGATGTCTTTCACTTTCATATCGTGGCCCTTCAGCAGCATACGGGCCTGTTCGAGACGAATATGGTTTAGATATTCATTGAAGCCCATTGGCCCACATTTCTGGAACAGATGGGAAAGATAGTTGGGAGAGAGGTAGAACGCCTGGGCCACCGATTCCCGGCTCAGCGGTTCCGCATAATGGATGTCCATATATTGGCGGATCGCTTCAAACAACGCCTGGCTGCGCGAGGAGGTTTGCGCCTGGCTGCCGAGAAGATCATGGCAGTGGCTGAGCAGGCTGACGACGATGCTGCGGGCGGTTTGCTGCTCCTGCGGTTGCATCCGGAGTTCATTGAGCGCCTGCAGCAGAAATGATCCGACGCGCGGCCCGCGGCGCAGCGCCTGCCGCTTGTCGACAACAGTTATCGCCTTGCCATTCCAGTGCTGCAGCGAGCACTCCAGCTGCTGCTTAGCGAACAGGATGCTTAACAGCAGGCAAGGCGCTTGCCACTGCGGGCAGTTCCAGCTATCGCCAGGAATATAGAGCACGTCGTTGGCTTCGAGGGGAGGGGCGTTATCGCCGAGCGCCTGGTCGGGCAACTGCCCATCGAGGAGGATATTCAGACGGGGAAAATCCACCTGCACCACCGGCTCAGCAGGCGAGCGCGTCTCGCCGGCGAAATAAACCCGGCCGAGGCTGGTCTGCTTTTTTAGCAATGCATCAATAAGTTGATTGATATCGTTGTCCATCATTCTTCCGTTCAGCGCATCACCCTTTTCATCATACCGGACATTATTCCAGCGGTAAAAGCGCTTGCCTGTCGCTCTTGCCTCCCAGATAAGATATGTTATATCGTAACAATTTGTCGCCATTGATAGCAAACTCAGGAGAGAGTAATGACCAGAAAGATCCCCCTGCTGGCCTTAGGATTCGGCATGGCTTTAGCCAGCGCCCAGGCGTTCGCCCACGGCAACCATAGCCATGGCCCGGCGTTAACCGAAGTGGAGCGTCAGGCCAGCGAAGGCATTTTTGCGGATAAAGATGTGCAGGACCGCGCGCTGAGCGACTGGGAAGGCGTCTGGCAGTCGGTGAACCCGTATCTGCTCAATGGCGATCTCGATCCGGTGCTGGAGCAGAAGGCGAAAAAGCCCGGCGGCAAGAGCGTGGAGGAGTATCGCGCCTATTATAAGAAGGGCTACGCCACCGCTGTGGAGCAGATTGGCATTGAAGATGACGTGATTGAGTTCCACGTTGGCCAGACCGTCAATAGCTGCAAATACCGCTATTCAGGCTATAAAATTCTGCATTACGCCTCCGGTAAGAAGGGCGTGCGTTATCTGTTCGAGTGCCAGCAGGGCGATGCCAACGCGCCGAAATTTGTGCAATTCAGCGACCATATCATTGGCCCGCGTAAATCACAGCATTTCCATATTTTCATGGGCAATGAATCACAGGAGGCGTTGCTGAAAGAGATGGATAACTGGCCGACCTATTATCCGTATGCGCTGCATAAAGAACAGATCGTTGATGAGATGCTGCACCACTAGAACGGGCGGAAAACCCCCGGCCGGGCGGCCGGGGGGAGAAAGATTAACCGGTGTTACGCATACCGGCGGCGACGCCGGCGATGGTGACCATCAGCGCTTGTTCAACGCGCGGATCCGGGTCCTTGCCCTCTTCTTCAGCCTGGCGTGAACGGTGCAGCAGTTCCGCCTGCAGGACGTTCAGCGGGTCGGTATAGATATTACGCAGCTGGATAGACTCGGCGATCCACGGCAGGTCGGCCATCAGATGGGAGTCGTTGGCGATGGCCAGCACGACGTTGATATCGGCAGCCAGCAGCTTGCGCAGCTCGGAACCCAGCGCCCACAGCTCCGGCTTCACCAGGCGCTGATCGTAGTACTCCGCCAGCCACAGGTCGGCCTTCGAGTAAACCATCTCCAGCATGCCGAGGCGGGTAGAGAAGAACGGCCAGTCGCGACACATGGCTTCCAGTTCACTCTGTTTTCCACCTTCGACCACCTTCTGCAGCGCAGCGCCAGCGCCCAGCCAGGCTGGCAGCATTAGGCGGTTCTGGGTCCAGGCGAAGATCCACGGAATGGCGCGCAGCGACTCGACGCCGCCGGTTGGACGACGTTTTGCCGGACGCGAACCCAGCGGCAGTTTGCCCAGCTCCTGCTCCGGGGTCGCAGAGCGGAAGTAAGGGACGAAATCTTTGTTTTCACGCACGTAGCCGCGATACATCTTGCACGACACGTCGGACAGCTCGGCCATGATGTCGCGCCATTCTGCTTTCGGCTCCGGCGGCGGCAGCAGGTTGGCTTCCAGAATGGCGCTGGTATACAGCGACAGGCTGCTGATGGTGACTTCCGGCAGGCCGTACTTAAAGCGGATCATCTCGCCCTGCTCGGTAACGCGCAGGCCGCCTTTCAGGCTTCCCGGCGGCTGCGAGAGCAGCGCGGCGTGGGCCGGCGCGCCGCCGCGGCCGATAGAGCCGCCGCGACCGTGGAACAGCGTCAGTTCAATACCGGCTTTTTCGCAGGTTTTGATCAGCGCGTCCTGCGCCTGGTACTGCGCCCAGGAGGCGGCCATCACGCCGGCATCTTTAGCGGAGTCAGAGTAGCCGATCATGACCATCTGCTTGCCCTGGATAAAGCCGCGGTACCAGTCGATATTCAGCAGCTGGGTCATGACGTCGTTGGCGTTGTTGAGGTCATCCAGCGTTTCGAACAGCGGGGCCACCGGCAGAGCAAAGCCAATCCCGGCTTCTTTCAGCAGGAGATGAACCGCCAGCACATCGGACGGCGTTTTCGCCATCGAGATCACGTAGGCGGCGATCGATCCGCGCGGCGCCTCGGCGATCACCTTGCAGGTGTCGAGAACTTCACGCGTCTCTTCGCTTGGCTCCCACTGGCGCGGCAGCAGCGGACGTTTGGAATTCAGTTCGCGGATCAGGAAAGCCTGTTTGTCGGCTTCCGACCAGCTTTCGTAGTCGCCGATCCCGAGGTAACGGGTCATTTCACCCAGCGCTTCGGTATGGCGGGTGCTTTCCTGACGAATATCAATACGCACCAGCGGTACGCCGAAAGACTTCACGCGGCGCAGGGTGTCGAGCAGTTCGCCGTTGGCGATAATGCCCATGCCGCAGGCCTGCAGCGATTTATAGCAGGCGTACAGCGGCTCCCACAGCTGCTCGTTCTGAGTGATCAGTCCCGCCGGTTTCGGCAGCTTCTGACCTTTCAGACGCGCTTCCAGCCAGGCCTGGGTCTCCATCAGCTGAGAGCGCAGTTTTTTCATCAGATAACGGTAAGGTTCCTGAGCGCCCTCGGCGCCAGCCAGGGCGCGCAGCTCGTCGGTACACTCCACCATCGACAGCTCGGAGATCAGCACCTGCACGTCTTTGAGGAACAGGTCGGTCGCTTTCCAGCGGCTGAGCAGCAGCACGTGGCGGGTGATGTCGGCAGTCACGTTCGGGTTGCCGTCGCGGTCGCCGCCCATCCACGAGGTGAAACGCACCGGGACGAAGTCCACCGGCAGCTGATAGCCAAGGTTGGCTTCCAGCTGTTCGTTCAGCTCGCGCAGATAGTTAGGCACCCCTTCCCACAGGCTGTTTTCCACCACCGCGAAGCCCCATTTGGCTTCATCGACCGGGGAAGGGCGGTGCTTACGAATTTCATCGGTATGCCACGACTGGGCGATCAGCTGGCGCAGACGGCGCATCAGCTGATGGTGCTCATAGTCAGCGATATCTTTGTTGTCCAACTGCTTAAGGCAGTTGTTCACTTCCACCATTTTATGGATCAGCGTCCGGCGGGTGATCTCGGTCGGGTGGGCGGTTAACACCAGCTCCAGAGACAGCGATTCCACCGCTTGTTTGATGGTCTCTTCGTTGAGATTGGGTTGGTCTTTGAGCTTTCTCAGGGTACGCGCAATGACTTCCGGATTGCTGGCCGCTTCGCCATTGGCCGAAATGCTGTGGTACTGCTCAGCGGTGTTGGCCAGATTCAGAAACTGGCTGAAGGCACGGGCCACCGGCAGCAGTTCGTCGTTTGACAAATTCTGCAGCGTGGTCAGCAGCTCCTGGCGGTTAGCTTCGTTGCCGGCGCGTGAAGATTTGGACAACTTACGGATAGTTTCGACACGATCAAGAATATTTTCTCCCAATGCATCCTTGATGGTATCGCCCAGCACCTTGCCGAGCATACTGACATTACTACGCAATGCGGAATATTGTTCGTTCATGTTACCCCAGACACCCCATCTCATTTTATTTTGTTATATCCGCTGCGCTGGAACGTGAGCAACGGATAAGCAACCCGTCTTTTATAAAGCCACGTAAATACCCCCACGTCAATTACTGCGAAATCGCTTCAGCAAACGAGTAAATCGCCGTAATTTGCGAAATTTAATTCAGGGAGCGCTGGATAAGCATCGCTTATGGAAATGTGACGATCGTCACCGTTCCGCCCCGGGAGAACGGGGCGGAAAAAGAGGGCGATTTTAGTGCCAGCAGAAGTGATGAACCACCTGGCTAATCAGCTCCCGGGTCGGCTTGATAAAGCGCGTCTCCAGATACTCGTCAGGCTGATGGGCCTGATTGATGGAGCCCGGGCCGAGAACCAGCGTCGGACACAGCGTCTGGATAAACGGCGCTTCGGTGCAGTAATTCACCACGTCGGTCTGCGCGCCAAGCAGTTTCTCGACCACCTGCACCAGCTTATGGTCCGGCGGGCACTCGTAGCCGGGGATCGGCGGATGCAGCTCAGAGACCGTCAGGCGGCCCGGCCAGCGTTCGCTGACCGGGGCCAGCGCCTCGCCCAACAGACCATTTAGATCGTTTAGGGTCATCCCCGGCAGCGGGCGGATATCCATATGCAGTTCACAGCAGGCGCAGATACGGTTTGAGGCATCGCCGCCATGGATAGCGCCCAGGTTGAGGGTTGGGTAAGGGACCGTAAACGCCTCGAAGTGATAGCGCTCTTTTAGCAGATCGCGCAACTGCATAATCCGGCCGATGGCGTCGTGCATCAGCTCAATCGCGTTGACCCCGCGCGCCGGATCGCTGGAGTGGCCGGACTGGCCCTGAATACGGATCGCGTTGGACATATGGCCTTTGTGGGCGCGGATCGGCTGCAGGGAGGTGGGCTCGCCGATGATGGCGCAGTCCGGGCGCAGCCGGGTGGTTTCGGCAAAGTAGCGCGCGCCGGCCATGCTGGTCTCTTCGTCGGCGGTGGCCAGAATATACAGCGGCTTTTTCAACGTGGTGACGTCGACATCGCGCAGGGCGTCGAGAATAAAGGCGAAGAAGCCTTTCATATCGGCCGTGCCGAGGCCGTAGAGCTTGTTATCGTGTTCGGTGAGGATGAACGGGTCGCGCGTCCAGCGGCCATCATCGAACGGCACGGTATCGGTATGCCCGGCGAGCAGCAGGCCGCCGGCGCCGTGTCCGGTGCTGGCCAGCAGGTTGAATTTATGGCGCGTATCCGGCACCGGCTGTATCTCAACATTGAAGCCGAGATCGCGGAACCAGCCTGCCAGCAAATTGATTAAAGACTCATTGCTTTGATCGAGAGCCTCTTCGGTCGCGCTGATGGACGGTGTGGCGATCAACGCGCGGTAAATCTCGATAAAGGGCGGTAAATTGTTTTTCATTGTTGACACACCTTGGGTCGTGATAGTATCAATATTCATGCATTTATTGTGAATAAAAATACAATATCGTTGAGCGTAAGAAAACCCATCGAATGTAAGGAGATGCGCTTCCAATGTTAAATACGCTGATTGTGGGTGCCAGTGGTTATGCCGGCGCAGAGCTGGTGACCTATATCAATCGTCATCCGCATATGAACATAACCGCTTTGACGGTCTCCGCGCAAAGCAATGATGCGGGAAAATTAATTTCCGACCTGCATCCGCAGCTCAAAGGCATTGTCGATATGCCGCTGCAGCCGATGTCCGATATCAGCGAATTCAGCGCTGGCGTGGACGTGGTGTTTCTCGCCACCGCGCACGAAGTGAGTCACGATCTGGCGCCGCAGTTCCTTGCCGCTGGCTGCGTGGTGTTCGATCTCTCCGGTGCCTTCCGCGTTAACGATGGGGCGTTCTACGAAAAATATTACGGTTTCACTCATCAGCATCCCGACCTGCTCAAACAGGCGGTGTATGGTCTGGCGGAGTGGAGCGCGGATGCGCTTAAAGACGCGCAGTTAATCGCAGTGCCAGGCTGCTATCCGACGGCGGCGCAGCTGTCGCTGAAGCCGCTGATTGAGGCCAATCTGCTGGATCTCAACCAGTGGCCGGTAATCAACGCTACCAGCGGGGTGAGCGGCGCGGGTCGTAAAGCCGCGATCGGCAACAGCTTCTGTGAAGTTAGCCTGCAGCCGTACGGCATATTTAACCATCGCCATCAGCCGGAGATTGCCAGCCACCTCGGGGCAAAGGTAATTTTTACCCCGCACCTGGGTAATTTTAAGCGCGGCATCCTGGAAACCATCACCTGCCGCCTGAAGCCGGGCGTCGGCCATGCGCAGATCGCGGCGGTTTACCAGCAGGCTTACGCCGATAAACCACTGGTACGTTTATATGATAAAGGCGTGCCCGCTTTGAAAAGCGTCGAAGGCCTGCCATTCTGTGATATCGGTTTTGCCGTGCAGGACGATCATCTCATCGTCGTCGCGGCAGAGGATAACCTGCTGAAAGGCGCCGCAGCGCAGGCGGTGCAGTGCGCGAATATTCGTTTCGGCTTCGCTGAGACGCAGTCTCTTATTTAAGGTGTGATGATGAACCCATTAATTATCAAACTTGGCGGCGTATTACTCGATAGCGAAGAAGCGCTGGAGCGCCTTTTTACCGCGCTGGTTAACTACCGTGAAGCGCACCAGCGTCCGCTGATTATCGTCCACGGCGGCGGCTGCGTGGTGGATGAGCTGATGAAGCAGCTCAACCTGCCGGTGCAGAAGAAAAATGGCCTGCGCGTTACGCCGGCTGAGCAAATCGACATCATCACCGGCGCGCTGGCGGGAACCGCCAACAAGACGCTGCTGGCGTGGGCGAAAAAACATGGTATTTCCTCGGTAGGCCTGTTCCTCGGCGATGGCGATAGCGTGAAGGTCACGCAACTGGATGCTGAGCTGGGCCATGTCGGGCTGGCGCAGCCGGGCTCCCCGGCACTGATCAACACCCTGTTGGCCGGCGGTTACCTGCCGGTGGTGAGCTCTATCGGGGTGACCGATGAGGGCCAGCTGATGAACGTCAACGCTGACCAGGCGGCGACAGCGCTGGCGGCCACCCTGGGGGCGGATCTGATCCTGTTGTCTGACGTTAGCGGTATCCTCGACGGTAAAGGGCAGCGCATTGCCGAGATGACCGCCGAGAAAGCGGAACAGCTGATCGAGCAGGGGATTATCACCGACGGCATGATTGTTAAAGTGAATGCGGCCCTTGACGCCGCACGTGCTCTGGGTCGTCCGGTGGATATCGCCTCCTGGCGTCACGCCGAGCAGCTGCCGGCGTTATTTAACGGCACGCCGATCGGCACACGTATTCTGGCTTAAGATTTCATGCCCGGCGGCGCGTCGTCTGCCGGGCTTACAAGACCGTAGGCCGAGCGGCACAATGCCGCCGGCGGAACTAACGAATAAAGGAAGCATGTTATGGCACTTTGGGGCGGGCGTTTTACACAGGCAGCAGATCAACGGTTCAAACAGTTCAACGACTCGTTGCGCTTCGACTATCGTCTGGCGGAGCAGGATATCGTTGGCTCTGTCGCCTGGTCGAAAGCGCTGGTAACGGTCGGCGTTCTGAGTGCCGCTGAACAGCAGCAGCTGGAAGAAGCGCTGAACGTGCTGCTGGAAGAGGTGCGCGCCAATCCGCAGCAAATCCTCGCCAGCGATGCCGAAGATATTCACAGCTGGGTGGAAGGCAAGCTGATCGATAAAGTGGGCCAGCTGGGCAAGAAACTGCACACCGGGCGCAGCCGTAACGACCAGGTCGCCACCGATCTTAAACTGTGGTGCAAAGATACCGTTGTCGAACTGCTCTCGGCGAACCGCCAGCTGCAGAGCGCGCTGGTGGAGACCGCCCAGCAGAATCAGGACGCGGTAATGCCGGGGTACACCCACCTGCAGCGCGCCCAGCCGGTGACGTTCGCGCACTGGTGTCTGGCCTACGTTGAAATGCTGGCGCGTGACGAAAGCCGTCTGCAGGACGCGCTGAAGCGCCTCGACGTCAGCCCGCTGGGCTGCGGCGCGCTGGCGGGGACGGCGTATGAGATCGACCGCGAGCAGCTGGCCGGCTGGCTGGGCTTTGCCTCCGCCACCCGCAACAGCCTCGACAGCGTGTCCGATCGCGATCATGTGCTGGAGCTGCTTTCCGATGCGGCTATCGGCATGGTGCATCTGTCGCGCTTTGCGGAAGATTTGATTTTCTTTAACTCCGGCGAGGCGAACTTCGTCGAGCTTTCCGACCGTGTAACCTCCGGCTCCTCGCTGATGCCGCAGAAGAAAAACCCGGACGCCCTGGAGCTTATCCGTGGCAAATGCGGCCGCGTGCAGGGAGCGCTGACCGGCATGATGATGACGCTGAAAGGACTGCCGCTGGCCTACAACAAAGACATGCAGGAAGATAAAGAGGGGCTTTTCGACGCCCTGGATACCTGGCTCGACTGCCTGCATATGGCGGCCCTGGTGCTGGACGGCATTCAGGTAAAACGCCCGCGCTGTGCGGAAGCGGCGCAGCAGGGCTATGCCAACGCCACTGAGCTGGCGGATTATCTGGTGGCGAAAGGCGTACCGTTCCGCGAGGCGCACCATATTGTCGGTGAAGCGGTAGTGGAAGCCATTGCGCAAGGGAAACCGCTGGAAGCGCTGACCCTGGCCGATCTGCAGAAATTCAGCCCGGTGATTGCGGACGATGTGTATCCGATCCTGTCGCTGCAGTCTTGCCTCGAGAAACGCGCAGCGAAAGGCGGCGTCTCGCCGCAGCAGGTAGCCCAGGCTATCAACGAGGCGAAGGCTCGTTTAAGCTAATCCTTAGATATCTGCCCTCCCTGACCCGGCCAAGCCCAGCGACGCCGGGTTTTTTATGCAAAAAAAAAGCGGACGCAAGGTCCGCAAAAGTTCACGTTGGCTTTAGTTGTTCGGGTAGAGAAACAGTGTGACGGGTCAGTGATTTTCACAGGTAGACCGTCTTTATGGGCGTATTATTGAACAGAAAACTTGATAGGGATAATCGTTCGTTGCTATGCTATCTATCGCCATGGACTATCGTGGCGATGGAGGATGAATAATGAATATTCGCGATCTTGAATACCTGGTAGCGCTCGCCGAACACCGCCACTTCCGGCGGGCGGCTGACTCATGCCATGTGAGCCAACCGACGCTCAGCGGACAGATCCGCAAGCTGGAGGATGAGCTTGGCGTCATGCTGCTGGAGCGCACCAGCCGTAAGGTTCTGTTTACCCAGGCGGGGCTGTTGCTGGTGGATCAGGCGCGTACCGTGTTACGCGAAGTAAAAGTGCTCAAGGAAATGGCAAGCCAACAAGGGGAAACCATGTCCGGGCCGCTGCATATCGGCCTGATCCCGACAATTGGCCCGTACCTGCTGCCGCACATCATTCCGATGCTGCATCAGACCTTCCCGAAGCTGGAAATGTATCTGCACGAAGCGCAGACCCATCAGCTGCTGGCTCAGCTCGACAGCGGTAAGCTCGACTGCGCCATCCTGGCGCTGGTCAAAGAGAGCGAGGCCTTTATCGAGGTGCCGCTGTTCGATGAGCCGATGATGCTGGCTATCTATGAAGATCATCCGTGGGCGAACCGCGATCGGGTGCCGATGTCGGATCTGGCCGGTGAAAAGCTGCTGATGCTGGAGGATGGCCACTGTCTGCGCGATCAGGCGATGGGCTTCTGCTTTGAAGCGGGGGCGGATGAGGATACCCACTTCCGCGCGACCAGCCTGGAAACGCTGCGCAATATGGTGGCGGCAGGCAGCGGCATTACCCTGCTGCCGGCGCTGGCGGTGCCGCAAGAGAGAAAACGCGATGGCGTAGTCTACCTGCCGTGCATTAAGCCAGAGCCAAGACGCACCATCGGTCTGGTTTATCGTCCGGGCTCCCCGCTGCGCAGCCGCTATGAACATCTGGCGGAGGCCATCCGCGGCACGATGGATGGCCATTTCGACAAGGCGTTAAAACAGGCGGTTTAAGCCGTTCAGCGCGGCAACCCGGTACGCTTCCGCCATGGTCGGGTAGTTAAAGGTGGTGTTGACGAAGTACTCAATGGTGTTGCCACCGCCTTTCTGCTCCATGATCGCCTGGCCGATATGAATAATTTCGGCCGCGCGCTCGCCAAAGCAGTGAATGCCAAGGATCTCCTTGGTTTCACGATGGAACAGGATCTTCAGCGTACCAACGCTCATACCGACGATTTGCGCCCGCGCCAGGTGTTTAAACTGGGCGCGGCCCACCTCATACGGCACTTTCATCGCCGTCAGCTGCTGCTCGGTTTTCCCGACGGAGCTGATTTCCGGAATGGTATAGATCCCGGTCGGGATATCTTCAATCAGATGCGCTGAGGCTTCGCCTTTCACCAGCGCCTGGGCGGCAATGCGTCCCTGATCGTAAGCGGCAGAAGCCAGGCTTGGATAGCCGATGACATCGCCAACCGCATAGATGTGCGGGAGGGCGGTCTGATACATGCTGTTGACCTTCAGCTGACCGCGGCTGTCGGTCTGCAGACCGATATTTTCCAGCGCCAGGGTGTCGGTGTTGCCGGTGCGGCCGTTAGCGTACAGCAGGCAATCGGCCTTCAGCTTTTTGCCGGACTTCAGGTGCATGATCACCCCGTCATCCACCCCTTCAATTTTCTCATACTCCTCGTTGTGGCGAATAACCACGCCGCTGTTCCAGAAGTGATAAGAGAGCGAGTCTGACATCTCCTGATCGAGGAAGGCCAGCAGACGATCGCGGGTGTTGATCAGATCGACCTTCACCTCCATGCCGCGGAAGATCGACGCATATTCACAACCGATCACCCCGGCGCCGTAAATGATCACATGGCGCGGCTCATGCTGCAGGCTGAGAATCGAATCGCTGTCATAGATGCGCGGGTGGTGGAAATCGACATCCGCCGGATGGTAGGGACGCGATCCGCAGGCGATAACGAATTTCTCCGCAGTCACAGTCTCGACCGTGCCGTCATGGCACTCCAGCGCCAGAGTATGCTCATCCACGAAGTGGGCATTGCCCTGCAGAATTTCACAGTGGTTGCGCTCATAGAATCCCTGGCGCATATGAGTCTGCTGGTTGATGACGCTGTCGGCATGGTTAAGGATGTCGGCGAAAGAAGAGCGAAGAAGGCGGGAGTGGTCGCTGTAGAGGGGGTTTTGGTTAAACTCGATAATACGGCTGACGGCATGGCGGAGGGCTTTCGACGGGATGGTGCCCCAGTGGGTGCAACCGCCGCCGACATTATGGTAGCGCTCGATGACGGCAACGCGTGCTCCCTGTTTCACCAGTCCCATGGCGGCGCCTTCCCCGCCAGGACCGGAACCAATCACTATTGCATCATAATCCCAAGAGTGTGACATGGCATTACTCACCTGTTTTATACATAAAATAAACACGATGATAACATTCGCTGCGCTTTAACCCAATTATCGTTGTGCTTTTTTGCAGCATAAAAGCAGAAACGGCTCGTAAACAATCATTCACAATCCAGGGCAAACCGATTAGTTTTAATCTCTGGTATAGTGCCAGCAGGGCTATTGGAAGGATTCATACATCGTGATGGGCGTAAGAGCACAACAAAAAGAAAAAACCCGCCGTTCGCTGGTGGAAGCGGCATTCAGTCAACTTAGCGCTGAGCGGAGTTTCGCCAGCCTGAGCTTGCGTGAAGTGGCCCGGGAAGCAGGGATCGCGCCGACGTCCTTTTATCGTCATTTTCGCGACGTCGATGAGCTGGGCCTGACGATGGTCGATGAGAGCGGACTGATGCTGCGCCAGCTGATGCGCCAGGCGCGCCAGCGGATAGCCAAAGGCGGCAGCGTGATCCGCACCTCGGTCTCCACCTTTATGGAATTTATCGGTAACAACCCGAACGCCTTCCGCCTGCTGCTGCGCGAGCGCTCGGGAACTTCTGCGGCGTTTCGCGCCGCCGTCGCACGCGAGATCCAGCACTTTATTGCGGAACTCGCCGACTATTTAGAACTCGAAAACCATATGCCGCGCGCCTTTACCGAAGCGCAGGCTGAAGCTATGGTCACCATCGTTTTTAGCGCTGGCGCGGAAGCGCTGGATGTCGGCCCTGAGCAGCGCCGGCAGCTGGAGGAACGGTTGGTACTGCAGCTTCGAATGATCTCGAAAGGCGCGTATTACTGGTATCGCCGTGAACAAGAAAAAATGTCACATCATTCCGAATAACGTGAAGGACGAGCAATGAAACACTCAGTTCAAGATAAAGGTACGCTGCTGCTGGCGCTGATTGCCGGGTTATCCATTAATGGCGCCTTTGCGGCGCTGTTCAGTTCGATAGTTCCGTTTTCCGTCTTCCCCATTTTATCCCTGCTGCTGACGGTCTACTGTCTGCATCAGCGCTATCAGAATCGCAGTATGCCCGTTGGGCTACCGGGCCTGGCCGCCGCCTTTTTTATTCTCGGGGTGCTGTTGTACAGCACCGTCGTGCGTGCGGAGTACCCGGATATCGGTTCTAACTTCTTCCCGGCCGTTCTGTCCGTCGCGATGGTCTTCTGGATCGGCTACAAGATGCGTAACCGCAAAGATACCGCAGCCGAGTAAGCCGCCAGCGGTAAAAAAACCGGCAATATGACATTGCCGGTTTTTTTGGGCCTATTTGCGGGTCAGCAGGACGCCGCACTCCATGTGATGGGTATACGGGAACTGGTCGAACAGCGCTAGCCGGGTAACGTTGTGCGTCTGGCTTAGCGTTTCCAGATTGCGACACAGCGTTTCCGGGTTGCACGAAATGTACAAAATACGCGGATAGGCCTGCACCATTTTTTCCGTCTCGCTGTCCAGCCCGCTGCGCGGTGGATCGACGAAGATGGTTTCGCACTGATAGCTATGCAGATCGATACCCTGCAGCCGGTTGAACTGCCGCACCCCGTTCATCGCCTGAGTAAACTCTTCCGCCGCCATGCGGATAATCTGCACGTTGTCGATATGGTTAGCGGCGATGTTGTACTGCGCCGCCGCCACCGACGGTTTGGCGATTTCGGTGGCCAATACGCGATCGAAATTACGCGCCAGCGCCAGCGAGAAGTTACCGTTGCCGCAGTACAATTCCAGCAGGTCGCCAGTCGCCCCTTTGGTGACATCCAGTGCCCACTCCAGCATCTGAATGTTCATGGCCGCGTTCGGTTGGGTAAAGCTGTTTTCCACCTGACGGTAGATCATCTCCCGCCCGCCAACCGGCAGGCGTTCATCTATATAGTCTTGATCGAGCTCGATTTTGGTTTTGGTCGCCCGCCCAATCAGATGCACATTGAGCCCCTGGGCTCGCAGGGCGTCACGCAGCGCCTCCGCTTGCTCACGCCAGGCATCGTCCAGCTTTTTATGATACAGCAGCGAAACGACCGCCTGGTTGCTGAGGGTGGTCAGATAGTCAATCTGGAACAGCTTCTGGCGTAGCACGGGATTGTTGCGTACGCCCTCCAGCATGGCGGTCATCAGCTGATTGATCAGCGCGCTGGCGGCCGGGAAGCTGTCAACGCGAATCCGCGACCGGGTCTGCTGATCGAAAATAATATGGTACAGATCGTCGCCATCGTGCCACAGACGGAACTCGGCGCGCATGCGGTAGTGGCTGACCGGCGAACGAAACACTTCCGGAACCGGCGCGGCAAAAGGCGCCATCATGGTTTGCAAACGGACGACTTTTTCTGCCAGCTGCGCTTCGTATTGTTCGGTAGGAAGGTGTTCGGGGGTCATGATGCATCCTGAATAAAATAAGTACGCGGGGATTGTAGGGAAAGCGCCGGGGATGTCCAGCCTCGAATGTGGCGGGAAATATAATTAGCAGTCTGGACATCTATATGAGTCTAATTGTAGCATTCGCCTACCGGTCCTGTGAGTTAAAAGGGAACCCAGTGGAAATCTGGGGCTGACGCGCAGCGGTAAGGAAGGTGAGAAATGAGCGCACTCGGTGCAGACACTGCGGCTAGCCGTGGGAAGTCATTATTTCTTGAAACAGCCTCCAAGCCCGAAGACCTGCCGGAATACGTCGCACTGGGTTTTATCGTCGCGAGCAAATGATAAAACCTGCGGCATCCTTTTTCTGTTTCGGATGCTTTTACAATGATTAAAAAAGCTTCGCTGATGACGGCCTTATCCGTCACGGCATTTTCCGGCTGGGCGCAGGATAGCAATTCAGATACGTTAGTGGTGACAGCAAACCGTTTTCAACAACCGGTCAATACCGTGCTGGCGCCGACCGACATTGTGACGCGCGATGACATCGACCGCTGGCAGTCCAAAGATTTAAACGATGTCATGCGTCGTCTTCCCGGGGTCGATATTGCCCGCAACGGCGGCATGGGGCAGAGCGCTTCGCTGTATGTTCGGGGGACGGAGGCTCGTCACGTGCTGGTGCTGATCGACGGTGTGCCGATGGCGCGTCCGGGGATCTCCAACGGCGTAGATATCAGTCAGATCCCTATCTCACTGGTCCAGCGGGTGGAATACATCCGCGGCCCGCGCTCCGCGGTGTACGGCTCCGGAGCGATCGGCGGGGTGGTGAACATCATCACCATGACCGACGCTGAGCGTTCGCAGATCAACGCCGGCGCGGGTACGAACGGCTATCAGTCCTATGACGGCGCCTTTAACAAGCGGTTTGGCGATACGTTGGTTACCGCTGCTGGCGCCTATCAGACCACCAAAGGGTTTAACGTCCAACCGAATTCCTCTTACAGCGGCGACAGCGATCGCGACGGCTACCGCAATAAAATGCTGTGGGGCGGGGTACAGCATCAGTTCGATGACAACTTCTCGGGGTTCTTCCGCGGCTATGGTTATTCCGCCAACGCTGACTATGACCAGGGTAACTGGGGCTACGCAGGTGGAAACGATGAAGATCAATCCTATACCCAATCCTGGGATACCGGTCTGCACTACCATTCCGGAATTTACTCCTCCCAGCTGATTGCTAACTATCAGCGCATCAAAGATTACAACTACAGCAGCGACGCTGGCCGCTATGCCGCGGGCACCACCCTGGATGATATGGAACAGCGCTATATCCAGTGGGGAAATAATGTTGTGGTAGGCCATGGGGCAGTGAGCGGCGGCGTTGACTGGAAACAAGAGAAGCTGAAATCCAGCGGAACGACCAGTACCGACGTGTATAAGCGTGACACCACCGGTCTTTATCTGACGGGACAGCAGCAGATTGACAGCGTGACGCTGGAAGCTTCCGGCCGTGAGGATCATGACGAGCAGTTTGGCTGGCACGGTACCTGGCAGACGGCCGCAGGCTGGGAATTTATCGACGGTTATCGGACAACGCTCTCGTACGGCACAGGATTCCTCGCCCCCTCCCTCGGGCAGCAGTACGGGGCAGAACGCTTTGGCATCGCCTCTAACCCGAATCTGAAGCCAGAGGAGTCGAAGCAATGGGAAGCGGGCCTTGAAGGGTTAACGGGGCCGGTCGACTGGCGCCTCTCCGCGTATCGCTATGAGATTCAAAACCTCATCGATTACGACAACAACGCCTATTACAACGTCAAGTCGGCGACGATTAAGGGGCTGGAGTGGACGGGGAATATAATCACCGGGCCGGTGGAGCACCATCTGACGCTGCAGTATGTTGACCCTCGCGATGATGAAACCAATAAGATCCTCTATCGCCGGGCGAAGCAGCAGGTGAAATACGAGCTGAACGGCCAGGTCTACGATCTGGGGTGGGATGTGACGTATCACTACATCGGCAAGCGTTACGATTATGACTACGACAACTCGCGTACCGTCAATATGGGTGGGTTGAGCCTCTGGGATGTCGGTTTATCGTATCCCGTCACCTCACACCTGACAGTTCGTGGTAAAATAGCCAACCTGTTCGATAAAGATTACGAGACAGTTTATGGCTACCAATCTGCAGGACGGGAATACACCTTGTCTGGCAGCTACACCTTCTGATCCACGTCCCACCGTGCTGGTGTTTGATTCCGGCGTCGGTGGGTTGTCGGTTTATAATGAGATTCGGCAGCTGCTGCCGAATCTGCATTACATCTATGCTTTCGATAACGTTGCCTTCCCCTATGGCGAGAAGAGCGAGGAGTTTATCGTTGAGCGCGTTGTGGAAATCGTCACTGCTGTCCAGCAGCGTTATCCCCTGGCGCTGGCGGTGATCGCCTGCAATACCGCCAGTACCGTCTCCCTGCCTGCCCTGCGTGAAAAGTTCGCTTTCCCCGTCGTTGGCGTGGTGCCGGCGATCAAGCCCGCCGCCCGTTTAACGGCGAACGGCATTGTTGGCCTGCTGGCGACGCGCGGTACCGTAAAGCGTCCTTATACCCGTGAGCTGATCGACCGCTTTGCCAATGAATGTCGGATTGAAATGCTGGGGTCGGCGGAGCTGGTGGAGCTGGCGGAAGCGAAGCTGCACGGCGAGCCTGTGCCGTTAGAAGAGCTGCGCCGTATCCTGCGCCCGTGGCTGCGGATGCAGGAGCCGCCGGATACGGTGGTGCTGGGCTGCACCCACTTTCCTCTTTTACAGGAGGAGCTGCAGCGCGTTCTGCCGGAAGGCACACGGCTGATCGATTCCGGCGCGGCGATTGCCCGTCGCACCGCCTGGCTGTTAGAGCATGAAGCGCCGGATGCGAAGTCCAGCGACGAGAATAAGGCATTCTGCATGGCGCTGACGGCAGAAACAGAACAGCTTTTACCCGTTCTGCGTCGCTATGGCTTCTCGACGCTGGAAAAATTACCGCTCTAAGGGCGTTTTGCACAAAAAAGAGACGGTTGAATAATTTTTTGAAAACAGGGCTTGTCAACGTCTCAGAACTCCCTATAATGCGCCTCCACTGACACGGAACAACGGCAAGCAAGCCGCCGGGTCAGCAGGGTTTTGGCGGTGAAGTTCAGCGCTAAAAACTGACAGAGAAAAGCAAAATAAGGGCTTGACTCTGAATGAGGAAAACGTATTATACGGGACCTCGCAACGGTGAGCTGAAAGCCGCGTTGCAACTGCTCTTTAACAATTTATC